>JAYTFP010000192.1:0-4607 GCA_043734285.1 Acidimicrobiaceae bacterium | reverse complement strand
ACCAGCCGGGCTCGAGGCCTTCGATTCGCCAGTCGCCCTGCAACTCCGACGGCTCGATCGGGAAGTGCGGCGGTGACATGCCCCTCGCCAACACGGCGGCAGCGTTGCCGCCCTGGGCCGGCAGGAGGAGTCGCGTCGAGGCATCGGGATGATCCATCGCACGACAGAACGGCAGACCCTGCGTGTGATCCCAGTGCAGATGTCCGAGCAACAGCGAGCCGCGGAACGGGGCGCCGTCGAGCAGGCCCGCGAGCAGGCGCAGGCCGGTCCCCGCGTCGAGAACGAGCGAAGGCGCAGCGCCGTCGTGGGCGATGGCGACGCATGATGTGTGGCCTCCGACGATGACGAAGTCCTCGCCCGGGCACGGGGTCGATCCGCGGACGCCGAGCAGGTGGACTCGCACCCCTACTTCGCCTCCTCGCGCCGGTGACCCTCCGACAGGCGGGCCAACGCATCACGGTCGATCGCATCGCCCGAAGCCGCGGCGATTTTGCACTTGGTGACGGCCTGCACAGTGACCGTGCGGGTTCCTCCCTCGAGGACGGCACGCTCGCCGAACACCGAGCCGGGACCCATCAGACCGAGCTCCTGTCCGTCGTGGAGCACCGACAATACGCCGTCGAGCAGCACGAACAGTTCGTCGCCCTGGCTGCCCTGCTCGATCAACACGTCACCCTCGGCCACCTTGCGGATCTTCGGCTTCGCGCCGCCACGCATGATGCTGGTCGACAGCTCGCGCTCCAGCGCGGACTCCACTGCGGTGACCAACGCCGGCGAGTCGAGATCGCCCCAGGGGGTGTGATCACCGAAGGCGTTCTTGTACCACTCCTTGAAGTCGACGAGCCCCGTTTTCGCGAGCAGCTCGCCATCCGTTCCATAGACCCAGTGACGAGGGAACGGACTCGCGCCCACGAGCTTGCCCTCGGCGTGTCCGTCGACGTGGATCGTGAGTTCGAGCGATGCCCAAGCGATCGGCGCGTGGTATTGAATGAACGGCTTGCGGTGCACCGTGCGTGGCGCGGGCACGCCGGTACGACCGCCTGCCGTCTGCGCGAATCGCACCGACTCCTCACCGACCTCGGGCGGCTGCTGCACGTCGGGCAGCGCGACCGCGGCCACCGTCACCGGTCCTGCCCCGAACCGGATGGTCGTGGCGCCGATGCACCCGCCGCCGGTGTAGCCACAGTCGATGATGCGACCGTCCTCGACCTCGATCCAGGCGCGGAGCTCGTTGGCGAACCGGAATCGATCCTCGGCGAGCAGGCTCTCGAGGGAGGCGCTGACATCGGGCGCGAGCGAGTCGGGCGGCGGCACGTCGTAGTGCGCCATCTTGCTCCCGAAGGGCAACTTGGCGAGACCCGTGATGGCCTCGGACGGAATCCACGAGATGGAGGTGACGACAGCTTCTCTGCGCATGGAACGAGCGTCGCGCCGACGACCCGCAATCGGGAAGAGGGCGACCCCTACACCGAATGTTGGTGGCAGCACCCTTCCCCGTCGGGCGACCGTCGGGTGTAGTTGCTCCTATGCCCAGCGACGCGACGTCGAACGGATCGATCACGGTGTTCCTCGCCGACGACAACGTGATCATCCGCGAGGGAGTACGCGCGATGTTGGCCCGAGAGCGAGACATCGAAATCGTCGGCGTTGCCGAGGACTACGACTCGCTCGTCAGCGGCGCCGACGCGGCCGCGCCGCAAGTCGTCGTGTCGGACATCCGGATGCCCCCGAACTTCCAGAGCGAGGGCATCAACGGGTGCAAGGAGATCCGCAAGCGACACCCGGGCACCGGCATCGTGATCCTGAGTCAGTACGACGATCCGGACTACGCGATCTCGCTCTTGTCGGACGGCGCCGCAGGGTACGCCTACCTCCTCAAGGACCGCATCGCGGAGGGTGACCAGTTGGCGCAGGCCATTCGAGCCGTCGCGACCGGTGGCTCGCTGCTCGATCCGACGATCGTCGACGCCATGTTGCGACCGGTCACGTCGTCATCCGACGGGCTGTCTGCCGACGACGAGGCACTGCTCGCAATGCTGGCGCAGGGCAAGCCGATCAAGGCCATCGCCGCCGTGCGCCGCACGACCGCCACCGCGGTCAGCGCAGATGTCGACCGACTGTTCACCCACCTGGCTGAGGGCGCTTCGGCCGGCGCGGCGGGGGCCATCAGGAGATTGCGGATGCTGCACGAGGCGATCGTGGCGCGCGAAGAGCAGGGCGAGTCGCTGTCGCGATTGCTGCCGGGCGGTGTGGCCGAGAAACTGCTCGCCGAAGGGCGCGGGGTGGGAGAGACCGAGCGGCTGACGGTCACCGTCGTGATGTCCGACATCCGTGGCTACTCGACGATCGCCGAGCACGCCGATCCGTCGCGGCTGGCCGGTCAGCTCAACACACATCGCGGCGAGATGAATCGCGCCATCATCTCGTGTGGTGGAACGGTCATGCAGTACGTCGGTGATGCGGTGATGGCGGTGTTCGGCGCGCCCGAACCCACCGAGGACCACGCGGACGCGTCGCTCGCGGCAGCCCTGGCGATGCATCGGGCGCAGGCCGAGGTGAATGCGATCTGGCTCGCGGAGGATCTCCCGGCGTTCGAGCTCGGCATCGGACTGTCGACGGGCGATGTCGCCGCGGCACTGCTCGGCTCGGAGGAGCGCGTCGAGTATTCACTCGTCGGCGATGCGGTGAACCTGTGTCAGCGACTCCAACAACTTGCCGCTCCCGGACAGGTCGTCGTGTCCGAACCCACGTGGGCATTGCTGACCAACACTCCCGCCGATGCCGAACACCTGGCGTCGGAGCTGGTCAAGGGCCGCGACACACCAGTGGCGCCGTGGCGGTTCGGGCCGGTCGTGTGAGCGGGTCATGAGCGCGGCGCTGTACGTCTTTCGGGCCGAGCTCAGGCGCGGTGGTTGGCGCTTCGTGGTCGGCACCGGTGCTCATCGGCGTACCCGTCGGCATCGTCATCACCCGATGGGGTTGGTCGCTGCTCCAGACGCGCCTCGGCCTCGAATCGGCCGTGTCGATTCCTGTCACGAGGACCCTGATCTCGCTCGTCGGAGCGATGCTCGTCGCCAACTTGGTGGCACTCGTCCCAGGATGGAGAGCTGCTCGCGAGCGGGCCGTCGACGGACTGAGAGCCGAATGATGGTGTGGTTGGCACCCCCTTGGGCTGACGGGTCAACCGGTTGGCGGCGACAGCGAATCCATCGTCCACTACACATGAAGCAAACGAGGAGCATCACGACATGAGCGACGACCAGTCAGCAACCGCCGTACTCGGCGCGTACCGCACGTTCGAGGCCGAGCTCGCACCCGTGCGAGCGCTCCGGGGCGCAGACCTCGAGATCGCCCGAGGCGAATTCGTCGCGGTCATGGGTCCGTCGGGCTGTGGCAAGTCGACGCTCCTCAACCTCATCGCGGGCCTGGACATCCCCGACGAGGGCACCGTCTCGGTCGCGGGCGAATCACTCGCCGGCATGGACGAGAACGACCTCGCGCGAATGCGTCGACGTCACATCGGGATCGTCTTCCAGTTCTTCAACCTGCTCGAGGGCATGACCGCACTCGAGAACGTCGTGATGCCCGCCGTGATCGCCGGGACCAAGCGCAAGCCCGCCGAAACGCGGGCCCGCGACCTGCTCGACCTCCTCGGCCTGGGCGACAAGGCCAAGGCGGCGCCGGCCGCGCTGTCGGGCGGTCAGCGCCAGCGCCTCGCCATCGCCCGAGCACTCGCGAACGAACCCACGATCGTGTTGGCCGACGAACCCACCGGCGCCCTCGACTCCGACGGCGGTGACGAGGTCCTCGAACTCTTCCGCCGCTTCCATGCGTCAGGCCAGACGATCCTGATGGTCACCCACGATCAGGGGGTCGCGGACGCAGCCCAGCGCGTCGTGCGGATGCGCGACGGACGCGTCGAAGACGACGGACTCGTGAGCGGGGGATCGGATCGCGGCTCGGGGGTCGGGGCTGCGGTCGATCCGTGAGCTCGATCACGATTCGCGCGGAGGACCGGTCCGAGCTTCGACCGGCCTACTGCCTGCTCGCCGCGCCGGCGGCATTGGCCATCGTCGCCTTCGGCCTCCTGCACCTGTCGGGCACCGGTCCGGGGATCGTGGCCGCCGACGTGGTCCGCACGGTGCTCATCGCCGCCTGGGCTGTGACCGGCCTGGTCGTGGGGATGCGTCAACGCACTGACCGCGTCGCGCCGATCGCCCTCGGGATCGCTGGGCTGGGCGGCGTCGCATTGCTCTTCGACTCGATGGCGCGCGCCGACCCCACCAGCTCGGCCGTCGACTCGTGGCGCGGCGGATCGCTCGCCTGTTTCGGGCTCGCGCTGGGCGCCTTCCTCCACCTCCTCGTCAGCCTGCCCGACGGACGGCTGATCACCACTCCCCGACGGTGGATCGCCGGCGTCGGCTACCTCGTCGGCGCCGTGGTCGGGCTGCTGGCGTCACGTTCTGACACTTCGTCGCCCTGGGTGTGGTCGCTCCTCGTCGGCGTCGTCCTCGTCGGCGGCCTGTCGGTCGCCAACGGCCGCTACCGCGCCGCCGGCGCCACCGATCGCCGACGGATGCAGTGGGCGGGTTGGGCGTTGTCAGTGG
>JAYTFP010000191.1:0-4899 GCA_043734285.1 Acidimicrobiaceae bacterium | reverse complement strand
GGACTTCCCCGAGCTGAGCACGCGGGTGAGCGTTCCGCGCCGGCGACTCGCCCGGACGGCGACCGACGCGATCGCCTCATTCACCGGTCGACAGCGCAGCGAAGTCGACGTCGAGATCGTCATCGGTCGGCGCTGACTCGTCGACCGCAACGGCGCCCTCGCGATTCGCGAGCCACGCGATCACAGGGAAGCCGACCATCGCGAACGCGGCGGCCACCTCGACGCCCGAGTCGTTGAGCAGGGTGCCCGCGACCGCGCCGACGACGAGCGACGCGACCAGTGCTCGCGTCCACGCTTCGACCGCGTAGCGCCGTCGGTCGCGGATCATGGCGACGATCGGCAGGGGCAGGAGAAGTCCAAGTCGGCTCGTGCTGAACGTGCGGCCGGCTGATTCGGCCTTTCGGATGATCGTGTCGAACCGATCGTTGCTCGACAGCCATCGCGCGAGGTGAGTCTGCGCGTCGGGTGCCTGCCGGAGGTCGACGATCGCGAACGCGGTGACGGCGATGCCTGCGACGACCGCCAGCAGAGCGACGCGGCGGACGGGGATCTTTCCCGTCCGGTAGGCCATCACCAGCACCCCGGCGGCCGGGATCGACGCGAGGATGCCGCCGACGTCGTTGCCGAATCGAGGCGCGCCGTCCAGGACGACTGCGGCCGCGGTCGCGGCGAGCACCCAGGGGAGCGCGCGTCGGCCCCATCGGTCGAGCGCGACCGCGCACGCGACGAGTGCGCCGGCCAGCGCGAGACCGAATGCGATGTTGCCGATCCCGCTGAACCGTCCGGCGATGAGCGGCGAGTTCCCCAACGGAGCGTCGAGTTGCAGCACCCCTCCGGTTGCGCCGTCGACGAACAACACGGCCGCCGTCACCGCGCCGGCGATGCCGATCGCCAGCACGCGGTCGTCGCGTGCCGCCAGCAACGCGGCGGTCGTGAGGACCGCGGCGATCGCAACGGATGCCGAGACCGCGCCGGCGAGGCCGAGGCGCCACCACGGTAGAAAGGTCATGACGAACGACGCCACCGGGATCAGCGAGAGGCCGATGGCCGCCGCCGACGGGATGCGCCGCCGAACGAGCAACCAGACAGCGGCCGCGGAGTAGACCGCCGCAAGGAAGATTGCGAAGCGCTCGCGGGTCGCGTCCACGCGGCGGGCGCGGGTGTCCTCGTGCACCAGGGCCGCGACCGTCTGGCGCGTGGCCACGCGCGCAGGGTGGCCCTGCATCGAATCGGGTCGGTCGATGCCCGCCAACTCGAGGACGGTCGGTGCCACGTCGACCAGCATCAGGAACGGAGTCCGCGACGTCGACGTGCTGACGAGCCCGGCCGTTCCCCTCCCGCATTGCGACGACATCGCGAACACGCCGAGGTGCGCATCGTCGTTCGGCGGCGACACGCTCGACACGATGGTGCACCTCGCGCCCGTGCGTGCCAGTACCTCGGGCAGCGCGTCGCGGTGTGAGAGGCCCACGACGAGGACGTCGACATCGGCCGTGAGGCGACCATCGACGTCGGCCGTGAGTGCAGCGGTCGAGTCGACGACCGCGTGCGCGGCGACGCCCTTGTGGTCGGCGACCGCGCCCAGTGCCTCGGGGTTGTCGCTGACCAGCTGCCATGACCGGAGCGAGCGCGAGAGCGCCTCGCCGAACTCGCCGAGCCGACCCCCGTATCGCAGGTCGCGATCGTTCTCGAGGAATGCGTCCCAGTCGCCGAGCATGTAACCGAGGCCGTCGGCTGTCGGCTCGATGCGCCCGATTCCTCCGATTCCGGCCACTCCTCCGGTGCGGCGTCCCTTGCCGATCGTGAGTTCGCCGTCGACCGGCACGCGTCCATCGCCGACCGTTCGCAGCGCCATCGAACCCTTGGCGAATCCCGTCAGTTCGGATGGCGCGGTCGCCCAGTCGAGCTGCTCGACGAGGACGATCACGACCGGCTGCGGTCGAGTCGTCGCGCCGGCACTCGCCTCGGATCCCGGCGTCATCGCGACCGCGGCGACCAGCGTCGCGCCCGCGATCACCCGGGCGACCGACATCAGAACCCGAGAGATCGACCGATGACCTCTTTCATGATCTCGGTCGTCCCGCCGTAGATGGTGGTCACGCGGGCGTCCTGGTACGCACGCGCGATCGGGTACTCGTTCATGTACCCGTAGCCCCCGTGGAGTTGCAGGCACGTGTCGATCGTGCGCTTCTGCATCTCGGTGCACCACCACTTGGCCATGGCGGCGCGCTCGGCCGTGAGCGACCCCGCGTTGAGCGCCATGACGCACGCATCGACGAACGTCTGCCCGAGTTCGAGCTCGGTGGTCATCTCCGCGAGTCGGAACTTCGAGTTCTGGAACGACCCGATCGGTTGCCCGAACGCGGTGCGCTCTCGGCAGTAGGCGATCGTCCACTTCAGGGCTGCCCTGGCGTGCGACACGGCGGCGACCGAGATGCCGAGCCGTTCCTGCGGGAGATTGTCGACGAGGTGTGCGAATCCGCGGTCGATGTCGCCCAGCACATTCGCGACCGGGACCCTCACGTCGGTGAAGAACAACTCGGCCGTGTCCTGGGCGTGCATGCCGATCTTGTCGAGATTGCGCCCGCGTGTGAATCCCTCCATGCCGCGTTCGATGACGAGCAGGCTGAGTCCCTTGTGGCGCTCCTCCGGGTTGGTGCGCGCCGCGACGATGACGAGGTCGGAGAGAATGCCATTGGTGATGAACGTCTTCGAACCGTTCATCACGAAGACGTCGCCGTCGCGGACCGCTGTAGTGGCCATCGAGGCGAGGTCTGATCCGAGTCCGGGCTCGGTCATAGCCACGGCTGTGATGAGCGACCCGTCCGCGATCCCCGGGAGCCAGCGAGCCTTCTGCTCGTCGGTTGCGTACTTCATGAAGTACGGCAACGTCACGTCGTTGTGCAGTGTGAATCCGAGCCCCGCCGCGAGCACGTCGGCGTCGCACAGCTCCTCGATCACGACCTGGTTGAATCGGAAGTCGGCGGCGCCGGCACCGCCGTACGCCTCAGGCACGTCGAAGGCGAGGAAGCCGTGCCGCCCCGCCTCGGTCCAGACGCTGCGATCGATGATGCCGTCGGCCGACCAGCGCTCGGCGTTGGGCACCATTTCGCGGTCGACGAACGAGCGGAACGCCGAACGGAACATCTCCTGATCGTCGGTGAAGTGGTCGCGGTGCATGAGTGTTGACTATCACAGCCGTAGAATCAGTCGCAGACCAGGAACCAGGGAGACCTCGTGGTGCAGTTCACCGAAGAACATCAGATGTTTCGCAAGACCCTTCGAGACTTCATCGAGCGTGAGGTCAACCCGTACACCGACGAGTGGGAGAGCCAGGGCATGTTCCCGGCCCGCGAGCTCTTCAAGAAGATGGGTGCCCTGGGAGTGCTCGGCATCGAGTACGACCCGGCGTATGGCGGCGGCGGTGCCGATCACCTCTACACCGCGATCTACGGCGAGGAGATCGGGCGGATGCATTCGCTCGGCGTGGCGATGGCCCTCGGCGCGCAGACCGACATGGCGACGCCGTCGCTCGCTCGCTACGGCACCCACGAGCTGAAGGAAGAGTTCCTCCGACCGGCGATCAAGGGCGAGGCGATCGCCGCGATCGCGATCACCGAACCCGATGCGGGCAGCGACGTCGCTGGGCTGCGCACCCGCGCGATGCGCGACGGCGACGACTGGATCATCTCCGGACAGAAGCTCTACATCACCAGCGGGGTGCAGGCCGACTGGGTCTGCCTGCTCGCGCGGACCTCCGACGAGGGCGGACCGTACGGCATGTCGCAGATCATCGTGCCGACGAACCTCGAAGGCTTCTCGGTCAGCCGCAAGCTCGACAAGCTCGGCATGCGCGCATCCGACACCGCCGAGCTCGTCTACGACTCGGTCCGTGTGCCCGTCTCGAACACGATCGGCGAGATCGGCCGTGGCTTCCAGCAGCAGATGGTGCAGTTCCAGAACGAGCGGATGATCGCGGCCTACCAGATGGTCGGCGCCACCGACCACGCGATCGAGCGCACTGCCGACTACCTGCGCGAGCGCAAGGCGTTCGGCAAGCCGCTGCTGGCGAATCAGCACCTCTCCTACGAACTCGCCGAGCTGTCGAGCGAGGTCGACGTGCTGCGCCACTACAACTACGCGGCGGTCGAGGCCTACAACCGTGGCGAGGACATCACCCGGTTCGCCACGATCGCCAAGTTGCGCACAGCGCGGCTCGCCCGCCGCGTCGCCGATGTCTGTCTCCAGTTCCACGGTGGCATCGGCTACATGGAAGAGACGTGGACGGCCCGCTTCTTCCGTGACACGCGGCTGTGGTCGATCGGCGGCGGCGCCGACGAGGTGATGTTGAGGACCATCGCACGTCTCGACGGACTCTCTGTTGGCTGAGTAAGGTCGACTTCACAACCGAAACGGGGAGCTCGGGCGACCGGGCTGAGAGGGTGGCTGAACGTGCCACCGACCCGCACACCTGATCTGGGTAATGCCAGCGGAGGGATCGTCATGGCCAGTGCCGTCGTCGTGATCGGCGGGGTGCCTGCACAGCAGGTGCTCCCTCCGTCGCGCACGATGAGCGGCATCGACACGGTCATCGCGGCTGACAGTGGCTACGACCTCGCGGTCAACCTGGGCCTGCAGGTCGACCTCCTCGTCGGTGACATGGACTCGATCTCGGCCGCGGGCCTCGAGCACGCCGAGGCCCGCGGAGTCGCGATCGTTCGATATGGCTCCGACAAGGAGTCGACCGATCTCGAACTCGCGCTCGACGCGGCGCTCGATCGTGCCGACGAACGCATCGTCGTCCTCGGCGGTGAGGGTGGTCGGTTCGACCATCTCGTCGGCAACGTCAGCGTGCTGGCGTCACCCCGCTTCGCGCACGTCGCGGTCGAGGCGTGGATC
>JAYTFP010000190.1:0-20970 GCA_043734285.1 Acidimicrobiaceae bacterium | reverse complement strand
GCGCGTCATCCAGCGGCCGCCGACTATCGACCCGACCCCATTCTCTGATCGGAGACTGCAGTGAAAGCGAGAGTGCAATGACCGACCTCGGCCTGCCCCACATCTATTCCGGAAAGGTCCGCGACATCTACGACGCCGGCGACGGTCGTCTGCTGATGATCACGTCCGACCGGTTGTCCGCGTTCGACGTGGTCATGGCTGAGCCCGTGCCCGACAAGGGTCGTGTGCTGACGGCCATGTCGGCGTTCTGGTTCGAGCACTTCTCCGAGATCGTCGGCTCGCACCTGATCTCGACGTCACTCGAGGATCTGCCACCCGATGCGCAGCAGCCCGACATCGCGGGCCGGTTCATGTTGTGCAACCGCGCCGAGATGCTGCCGATCGAGTGCATCGTGCGCGGCTACCTGTCCGGGTCTGCTTGGAAGGAATACAAGTCGAACGGCACGATGCACGGCACCCCGCTGCCCGGCGGTCTGCTCGAGTCGGACCGTCTCCCCGAGCCGGTGTTCACGCCGTCGACCAAGGCCGAGCAGGGCGACCACGACGAGAACATCAGCTTCGAGAAGGCAGCGAACGTGGTCGGCACGGAGATGGCCGAACGGCTCCGTGACCTGTCGATCGAGCTCTACCAGCGCGGCGCGGCGATTGCGGCGGAGCGCGGCATCATCATCGCCGACACGAAGTTCGAACTTGGTCTCGTCGACGGCGAGTTGGTCGTGTGCGACGAGGTGCTCACGCCCGACTCGTCGCGTTTCTGGCCGGCCGACCTGGTGGTGCCGGGCGCGACGCCGCCGAGTTTCGACAAGCAGCCCGTGCGCGACTTCCTCGAAGCGACCGGGTGGGACAAGCAACCGCCGCCCCCGCAGCTCCCCGCCGACGTGATCGCCGCATCATCGGCCCGCTACACCGAGGCCTACGAGCGCATCACCGGACGGCTGCTGGCCGACTGGCCGGGCGCCTGAGCTGAGTGCGTGCGCCGCCTCACCCGGGGGGGTGGAGGTGGTCGGTCCAGCCGGTGCCGTCCCACCAGCGCTTCGACTCGCTGCCGGCGGGGTCTGCGTACCAGCCGGCCGCCTGGCTCGTCGCGGTCGGTGCAGGCGTCGGTGCGACGGCGGGCGCGGTCGGTGCCACTTCGGCCGCGGCGGCTGGTGACGGCCCCGCGCCGGATGCGAATGCCGACGCGCTCCACACCGGGAGGCTCGGCATCGCCGGAGGGAGCTGACCGGTCTGCGGGCTCTGCCCCGAGGTTGCGAGCACACCGGTGACGTGGGCGCTGCTCAGTTGCAGCGAGGCGCCGATCGCGTGCAGCACGCGCTGCTCGTCGTTCGACATCGTGCCGTCGGCGTGGGCGATCGCAGCTACACGTGCGACGAAGTTCTCCTTGCCCTGTTGCTGGAGGCCCTGCGCCAGCGGAGTCACATAGGCGTCCAGTTGGCTCGGGTCGATCTGTGCGAGATCGGCCGACAACGCGTCGTCGTCGTAACCGTCGTTCCCAGCAGCGCACACGCTGTCGACGGCGGCCGTCCTTGCCGTGGGTTGATGAGGATCACCGGCGCGCAGCACGGCGATGGCCGCGATCCGGCCGGCGGTGCGGATCGACTCGGTCAGCGCGGCGCTCGTCGGCGCGGCGAGGATCTCGGGTCGGAACGTCGTGCTGCAGGTGGTGCACCTGACCTGCTCTCCGTACTCCTTGCCCGTGGGGAACAACGGTATCCAGAAGAGCGTGAACCAGCGGACGAGCTTCTCGAGCACGTAGCCGCGGTCGACACCACACCTCGGACAGAAGAACTGCCCTTCGGACAGCTTCTTGGCGCGCGCTCGAAATCCCCAGACGATGAACATCGGCGCAGAGTATCGAATCCGGCCGGGTCACCGTCTGGCAGGTCGGTCGTCAACCGAGAAGATGGACCTCGGTCGGGGCCGATCGGTCGACAGTGGAACCGTCGCCGAGTTGCCCGTGGTCGTTCCGTCCCCAGCAGTAGAGATGTCCTCCGGTGATCGCGCACGTGGAGTCGCCGCCCGTCGAGAGTGACGATGTCGTCGTCATCCCCGCGACCGTTGTCGGCGCACTGCGATCAGTGGCTGTCGCGTCGCCGAGTTGTCCGTGATCGTTGGCGCCCCAGCACAGCACCGCGCCAGCACTGTTGATAGCGCACGAGTGGCGGTCGCCAAGGGCGAGTTGGGAGGTGGCGAGGTCGATCATGACGGGGGTGGTACGGCTGATGGTGGTTCCATCGCCGAGTTGTCCGTGATCGTTGGCCCCCCAGCAGTAGACCCTCATGACGTAACCGACGGAGCCCACAGCACAGGTGTGGCCGGCGCCCGCTGCGATCGAGTAGTAGACGAAGGCGGCGGTCGACACCACGGTCGTCGGCACCGCTCGACTCGTCGTGGTGCCATCGCCCAACTGCCCGTAGGTGTTGTCGCCGAAGCACTTGATCTGCTGCAGGTCGAACTCGGAAGCGCAGGTGTGTGCCCGTCCGGCGGCAACGTTGAAGAACCGGTGCTCGTTGGGGATCACGACGGGGAACGCGTAGTCGCTGGCCGTGCCGTCGCCGAGTTCGCCTGACGATCCTTCACCCCAGCACTCGATCTCGTCCCTGAGGTTTCCGGCGCAGATGTGCGCGCCTCCGGCGGAAGGTTCGAAGAATCCGAAGTCACGCGGGTGTGGAATGGCGTGCGGAGTAGTCCGCCCCTCGGTGGTGCCATCGCCCAGCTGGCCCGACGAATTGTCGCCCCAGCACCACATGTCAGCGTGGTAGTCCTCGATGTGCGTCGTGACGGTCATGCACGTGAATGCGTTTCCGGTGACGACGCCGGCGCCGTTCGGCAGACCACCGACGACGATCGGTCGGTGACGATCGGTCCTGGTGCCATCACCGAGCTGCCCTGCGTCGTTCGCGCCCCAGCACAGCACCTGACCACCTTTCGTCACCGCACAAGCGTGACCCCCTCCGACCGCAACAGCGACCGGTTTGCGTGAGTCGGCGATGATCGCGAGCAGGAATCGGGCGGCCGTCTCCTTGGTCATCGAGCGCACCCACCGGCCCTTCTGGCAGAGGAGGACGTAGCGCGCGTCCTGCGCAGTCGCGCCCGGTGTGCGGCAGCGAGTTCCGGCGCGGGCCACCTGGCAACCCGAGAGCCCGCCGCTGATCACCATTGCGACGAGGACGATTCCCGCAACTCGCCAGCGCGGTCGAATGGCGGGCGCAGACGTCATCATCCTGCGACGTTCACGGGGCGTGGCAGCGGGCTGTCCGTCGTGGTTCCGTCTCCCAGTTGGCCGGCGTCGTTGCGGCCCCAGCAGTACAGCTTGCGAGAAGCGACGGCGCAGGTGTGATCGTCGCCGATCGAGATCGAGGTCACACCGGTGAGCCCTGCCACGTGCGCGGGACCTGAGCCTCCGATGCTTCCCGACCCGAGCTGGCCGAAGGAGTTGTCACCCCAGCACATCGCCGTTGCGTCGACGAGCACGACGCACGTGTCGCGTGGCCCGGCGGTGATGGCGGTGACCCCAGCGACACCGGTGACCGGTGTGGGCGTCGGTCGGTCGGTCGTGGTGCCGTCGCCCAGTTCTCCTGCTCCGTCGGATCCCCAGCACTGCGCCGTGCCGTTGTTGATCACGGCGCAGGTGTGATCGCCCCCGGCGGCGAATGCGATCGCATTGGTGATGCCGGGCACGGCGCTCGGCGTCGAATGGTCGACGCCCGTTCCGTCGCCGAGCTGACCAGAGGCGTTCGAGCCCCAGCACTCGATCCCGCCGTGGTAGTAGTCGGTCGGCCCGGCGCAGGTGTGCGAAGTCCCCGTCACCATCGGCACCCACCGGGTGTACCCCACGACTGCGACCGGCCTGCCGCGATCCATCGTCGTGGCGTCGCCGAGCTGTCCGGCGGTGTTCGAGCCCCAGCACCAGATGCCGTGTTCGTCGCCGGCGCACGCGTACTCGCGACCGGTCGACACTGCGGAGTAGCCGTAGTCCCAGCCGAGGGGCGAGAACGGGACTCCGGATGGGACAGGCCAGCTCGAGTTCAGTCGCCCCCCGTCCGCGAGCTGGCCACGCGCGTCTGACCCCCAGCAGTTGACGGCGCCTCCCGGTACGTCGAAGTGTTGGTGGAGCGCGCAGGTGAAGTCGGCACCGGCGTGCACCTCGATGACATTGCCGTGCTCCCAGGTCTCCACGGGCTGCAGCCGGTCGATCATGGTCCCGTCGCCGAGCTGGCCCGACGAGTTCCGGCCCCAGCACCGCACCTTCCCGTCCTCGGTCGCGGCGCACGTGTGTGCCGCCCCCGTTGCGACCGATCGAACCGACCGAGCAGTGATCAGTGCCGCGAGGATCTGCGCTGCTTGTACCTTGGTCATGATTCGGCGCCATCGACCGGCCTTGCACTGCAGCACGAACGTGGCGTCCTGGCCCGTCTCGCCTGCGTGGCGGCACCGGGTCCCGGCTTTCGCGATCTGACATCCCGGCAGGCCGACGAGCGCGATGACCGTCAACCCGACCACGATCGCTCGATGCCTCACACCGCAGAGTTTGCACCGATCGGCGCTTCGGCGCCCCGGATCAGGGGCAAGGGCGCGGCTCCAGGTATGAAAGAGTTGAGGACATGAACTTCGACGTGCATGTTGACGTGCAACTCCGCGCCGGCGTCGCCGACCCGCAGGGTTCCACGATCGAGCGATCGCTACCGACACTCGGATTCGAGGGCATCGCCGGGGTCCGCGTGGGCAAGAGCATCAAGTTCCAGCTCGAGGCCGGCGACGAGGCCGAGGCCCGACGGATCGTCGGCGACGTGTGCAACCGCTTCCTCACCAACCCGGTGATCGAAGATGCCCACGTCGAGGTACGAGCCGCAGCCGAAGTGGGCTGACCGATGGCCATGCGGGTCGGTGTCATCCAGTTCCCCGGATCGAACTGTGAATTCGACGTCGTCGAGGCCGTCGAGACCTTCGGTGGCGAGGGTGTCCTGTTGTGGCACGACGACGCGGATCTCCGCGGTGTCGACGCGGTGGTCGTCCCGGGCGGCTTCGCGCACGGCGACTACCTGCGACCTGGAGCCATTGCGCGGTTCTCGCCCGTGATGACCTCGGTCGCGACGTTCGCGGAGAGCGGCGGACCGGTCATCGGGATCTGCAATGGATTCCAGATTCTCACAGAGGCCGGATTGCTACCGGGCGCACTTCAGAAGAACGCCGGTCTGAAGTTCCATTGTCAGATGGCGAGTCTGCGCGTCGACAGCACCAATTCAGCGTTGACATCGGCCGCTTCGATCGGTCAGATCCTCGAGATCCCGATCAATCATTTCGAAGGAAACTTCACTTGTTCACCCGAGACGCTCGCGGAACTCCGCGGTGACGATCGGGTGGTGCTCCGTTATGTCGAGAATCCCAACGGCTCGACCGACGACATTGCGGGAATCTGCTCTGAAGGTCGCAATGTCGTCGGCCTGATGCCGCACCCCGAACGCGCCTGCAACCAGCTGCTCGGGTCGACCGACGGCGCAGTGCTCATCCAGTCGATGCTCGCCGTCGCCCGCGTCTAGAGCGAGCGCTATCGGCGGCTGATGCCGGCCTTCGCCAGCGTCGCGGCCGACACGCCGACCTCACGCCACGCCTCGAACGTGATGCCCTTGCTCGCGGAATACGCCGCAGCGACGGCGGCGAATGCTGCTTCGAGTCCGTCGATGTCGACGGTGCTGCCGGCGGCGGCCTTCACCTCCGCCTCGAGGTTGATCTTCTCTTGAATCAGGTTGACGCGCTTCAGCGGGTCGGCGGCCTCGATCTCTGCCTCGATCTTTGCCAAACGATTGTTGATCGACTCGGGCGTGCGCTTGCGACCACGGCGCGGTCGATTGGTCTCGAGCGCTTCGAGGTACGCCTTGACGGCGCGACTCTGCGAGCGGCCATCGGCGAGCGCCTGCTTGTGTTCCGCGGACATCGATCGTTGCTTCTTCTCGGCCATGTGAACCTCGTGGAGATGTGTTGTGAGGGAAGGTCTTTCTCGCAATCTACGCGCAATGAGAATGACTTTGGCAAGCGGATGGCCAAATCTTTTACCGGGAATGAACCTTGGCATTGAATGAAGTGATCGACTTGTTCCTGGTCAGGCGATTGCGA
This sequence comes from Acidimicrobiaceae bacterium, assembly GCA_043734285.1. GTDB lineage: Bacteria > Actinomycetota > Acidimicrobiia > Acidimicrobiales > Microtrichaceae > JAYTFP01. Next base: position 14,856 of record JAYTFP010000190.1, on the reverse strand, counting down.
AATAGCCCGGTGGCATTGTCGAATCGAACAGCCTCCGTGTCGGACACCACCCATGAGGCCACTAGTTTCTGGACATGGCTGCACCCGTCGACGAAGGCGTCCATCGCGCGCTCGGACTGACCGATGACGAGCTCGGTGACATCGTCGGGATCCTCGGTCGTGAGCCCAATCATCTCGAGCTGGCGATGTACTCGGTCATGTGGTCCGAGCACTGCTCCTACAAGTCGTCGCGGGTTCACCTCAAGCGCCTGCCGACCGAAGCCCCCTGGGTGATGGTCGGACCGGGTGAGAACGCCGGGGTCGTCGATGTGGGCGACGGCATCGCGGTGGCCATGCGCATCGAGAGCCACAACCACCCGTCCGCGATCGAGCCCTACCAGGGCGCGGCCACCGGGGTCGGCGGCATCCTGCGCGACATCTTCACGATGGGCGCACGCCCCATCGCGCTGATGGATCCGCTTCGCTTCGGTCCGCTCGACGATCCGCGTAGCCGCTGGATCGCCGAGGGCGTCGTCTCGGGTGTGTCGGGATACGGCAACTCGGTGGGCGTTCCGACGGTCGGCGGCGAGGTCGTCTTCGACGAGACGTATCAGGACAACCCGCTCGTCAACGTGTTCTGTCTGGGCATCCTGCCCCACGACCGCCTCGTGCTCGGGCAGGCGTCGGGCGTGGGCAACCTCGCCGTGTTGCTCGGATCGACGACCGGTCGTGACGGCATCGGCGGCGTGTCGGTGCTCGCCTCAGCCGGCTTCGGATCGGATGAAGACGACGCCGCAAAGCGTCCGTCGGTGCAGGTCGGCGATCCGTTCGAGGAGAAGCGCCTCATCGAGGCGTGCCTCGCGCTGCTCGACGCGGGCCTGGTCGTCGGCATCCAGGATCTCGGTGGCGCGGGGCTCTGCTGCGCCACCTCCGAGACGGCGAGCCGTGGCGGCGTCGGCATGGACGTGTTCGTCGGCGCGGTGCCGCGACGCGAGGCCGGCATGGAGCCGTTCGAAGTGATGACGTCCGAGTCGCAGGAGCGGATGCTCGCCATCGTCGAACCCGAGAACCTTCCCGAAGTGCTGGCGATCTGCGGGCGCTGGGAGGTCCGCTCGACGGTCATGGGTGTCGTCACCGACGGCAAGGCCCTCCGCATTCTCGAGTGCGACGACCTGGCCGGGGCGACCGGCGCCGAGGTGCTCTGCGACGTTCCTGCTTCGTCGTTGCACGACGCCGCCCCGCTGTACCACCGCCCCCTCGCGCCGCCGGCCGATCTCGCGGCGATCCGTGCCGCGTCGGCCAATGCGCTGCCCGCTCCCGCCGACGTCGGCGCCGATCTCACCGCGATGCTGTGCGACACGTCGTGGGTGTCGAGCCAGTACGACCACCAGCTCTTCCTCAACACCGTCGAGGGTCCGGGCGGCGACGCCACCGTCCTGCGGCTCAAGCACCCCGTCACGGGCATCGACACCGGACGGGGTCTGGCCATCACCTCCGACGGCAACCATCGCTGGTGCGCAGTCGATCCCCGCGTCGGTACGACGGCCACCGTCGTCGAGTCGATCATGAACCTCGCGGTGGTCGGCGCTCGCCCGCTCGCGGTCGTGAACTGCCTGAACTTCGGCAATCCCGAGCATCCCGAGGTGATGTGGCAGCTGTCCGAGGCGATCGACGGCATGGCCGAGGCGTGCCTGGCGTTCGACGCGCCGGTCATCGGCGGCAACGTCAGCCTCTACAACGAGAGCCGTGGCCGCGACATCGATCCGACGCCCGTCATCGCCACGCTCGGCATCGTCGACCGGCTCGACCGTCGCCCTCCGGGGCTCCGGCTCGTCGATGGTGGCCGCATCCTCATGCTCGGCACGACCGAACGTGAGCTGTCGGGGTCGCTGTGGGCTCGCGCCGCAGGTCACTCGACCGGCACGCTGCCTGCGGTCGATCTCGCCGCCGCGGCGGCGGTCGCCGGCCTCGTGCGCGAGCTCGTCAACGATGGTCTCGTCGTCGGTGCGCACGACGTGTCGTCAGGCGGTGTGGGTCTTGCACTCGCCGAGATGGCCGTGAAATCGGGGGTCGGGTTCCGCTGCGCGCGACTCGCCGATCACGTCGACCTCTTCAGCGAGTCGGTCGGCCGTGTCGTCGTGTGTGTCGAGGCCGAGACAGCGCGGCAGGTCATCGACGCGTGCGCGTTGGCGGGCGTCGCGGTCACCCAGCTCGGCGCCGCCATGGGCGACCGGTTGATCGCCAAGGATCTCTTCGACGTCGGCCTCGCCGAGGCCACGGCGGCGTGGCGCGATCGGCTGCCCGATGCGCTCGGAGCGGGAACATCACAGGGCTGACGAGTCCCGGACGTTCGTGCGTCATCGGCACGTGTGCGACGATGGAACCGTGACCGGGCCGGTGCACGACGAGGAGCACGACGCTCTCCTGACGGAGCGAGACCTGGCCGACGGCGGCAAACCTCGTGAGGCCTGTGGCGTCTTCGCCGTCTACGCCCCCGAGTTGCCCGTCGCCCACCTCTGTTATCTCGGCATCTTCGCGCTGCAACACCGCGGCCAGGAGTCGGCGGGCATCGCCACGAGTGATGGTGGCCACCTCACGGTCGTGAAAGACATGGGGCTCGTCACCTCGGTCTTCGACGACCGCACTCTCGCGGCGCTCGACGGCCAGATGGCGATCGGTCACACCCGCTACTCGACCACCGGATCCTCGGCCTGGCGCAACTCGCAGCCGGTCTACCGCGACGTGTCGCACACGCAGTTCGCGCTGGCGCACAACGGCAATCTGACCAACACGGCCGAACTGGCCGACGCGGCCGGCATGCTGCCGGGCGTCGTCACCTCCGACACCGACCTCATGGCCGAGCTGTTGTCGATGCACCTGCACGATCATCCCCAGTGCGGCGGACACGAGCTCGAGGGCGCGCTGACGGCGGTGCTCCCCACGATGCAGGGCGCCTTCTCGTTGGTGCTCACCGATGCGCAGCACATCATCGGCGTACGCGATCCCAACGGGTTCCGTCCGCTGTGCCTCGGTCGCCTCGACGGTGGCTGGGTCCTCGCGTCCGAGACACCGGCGCTCGACATCGTCGGCGCGACCTTCGTGCGCGAGCTCGAGCCGGGCGAGATGGTGATCATCGACGCCGAGGGTGTGCGCTCCGAGCGGCCGTTCTCGGAGGATCGCATCGACCCCAAACTCTGCCTCTTCGAGTTCGTCTATTTCGCTCGGCCCGACTCGACGCTCTACAACCGCAACATCCACGCCGCGCGGGTTCGCATGGGCGAGCAGCTCGCCGAGCAGTCGCCGGTCGATGCCGACCTCGTGATGGGCGTGCCCGAGTCGGGTATCCCGGCGGCCGAGGGTTTCGCCCGACACAGCGGCATCCCCTACGGCCACGGGCTGGTGAAGAACCGCTACATCGGACGGACCTTCATCGCCCCGAGCCAGGAGATGCGTGCGCTCGGCGTGCGGATGAAGCTCAATCCGCTGCGCGAGAACATCGACGGGAAGCGCCTGGTCGTGGTCGACGACTCGATCGTGCGCGGCACGACCACCAAGGCGATGATCTCGATGCTGCGAGGCGCCGGCGCGGTCGAGATCCATCTGCGTGTCTCGTCGCCGCCGTACCGCTGGCCGTGCTTCTACGGCATGGACACCGGAACGCGGGCCGAACTGCTGGCGGCGAACATGGAGGTCGACGAGATCCGCGAGTTCCTCGACGTCGATACGCTCGCCTACCTCGACCTCGATCGACTCCTCGCCGCGACGGGGGTGGGTGACGCGGGCTTCTGCACGGCCTGCCTGAGTGGTGTGTACCCGGTCGAGATCCCGGTCGACCTCGGCAAGTCGGTCCTCGAGTTGCCGCCGAAGGACGATCGCATCGGCGCCGGTCGCACATGAGCGGGGCGACGTACGAGGCCGCGGGGGTCTCGATCGACGGGGGCGAGGCCGCGGTCGATCGCATCAAGGCCGATGTCCGCTCGACCTTTCGTGCCGGCGTGATCGGTGACATCGGCGGGTTCGGCGGATTGTTCGCGCTGAGCGACAAGTACCGCGACCCCGTGCTCGTGTCGACGACGGACGGTGTCGGCACGAAGGCCATGGTCGCCACCGCGACGGGCCGGTTCGACAGCATCGGGCTCGACCTCGTCGCGATGTGCGTCGACGACCTCGTCTGTCAGGGCGCCGAGCCGCTGTTCTTCCTCGACTACATCTCGATCGGCAAGCTCGATCCAGATCACGTCGCCCGCCTTGTCGCAGGGGTCGCCGACGGCTGTCGCCGTAGTGGCTGCGCCCTGATCGGCGGCGAGATGGCCGAGCATCCGGGAGCGATGGGTCCCGGCGAGTTCGATCTCGTGGGGTTCGCAGTGGGAGTGGTCGAACGCGATTCGATCATCGACGGCTCGAAGGTCGCGCCGGGCGACGTGCTGATCGGACTGCCCTCGCCCGGGCTCCGCTCGAACGGCTACTCGCTGGCGCGCCACGTGCTGTTCGAGATCGCCGGTCTGACCGTCGACGACCCTGCCTGGGACGAGCCGGATGCGCCCACGATCGGCGACGAGCTGATGCGGCCGTCGGTGATCTACGCGCCCGCGATCGCCGCGCTGATCGCAGAGGTCGAGGTCCATTCGGTCGCGCACATCACCGGCGGCGGGATCGGGGGCAACCTCAACCGTGTGATCTCGTCGAGTACTGACGCTGCGGTCGACCGTGGCTCGTGGGAGCAGCCACGGATCTTCACCGAGATCCAGCGGCTCGGACGCATCGACGATGCGGAGATGGCCAAGGTGTTCAACCTCGGCATCGGCATGATCGTGACCGTGCCGCCCGAAGCGCAGGCGCGCGCCATCGAGGTGCTGGCCGCCGCGGGGCACCAGGCGGTCCGCGTCGGTGAGATCGTCGCCGGCACCGGCCTGGTGCATCTCAGTTGAGCGGGTCACCCGAGATCCACGCCCAGCTCGTCGCGCACCTGCTCGAGCATTCGGTCAAGCGGGGCGAGTTCGTGCTCAAGTCGGGCAAGCCGTCGACGTGGTTCCTCGATTCGAAGCAGACGGCGTGCGATCCCGACGGTGTGCTGCTGATGGCCGCCCTCGCGCTCGAGGTGATTCCGCCAGAGGCGACAGCCATCGGCGGCATCACGGTCGGAGCCGACCCGGTCGCCTACGGCATCGCCGCTGTCGCAGCGACCCGCGGCCGACGTCTGCGGAGCTTCACGATCCGCAAAGATCCGAAGGATCACGGCATCAGGGGCCGAGTTGCCGGGGCGCTCCAGCCTGGTGACAAGGTGGTGGTCACCGAGGACACGACGTCGCGTGGCACCACTCTCGCCGAGGCGATCGAAGTGGTCCAGAAGTTCGGCGCCGAACCGGTTCTGGTGCTGGCGCTCGTCGATCGTGGCGGCACGGCTGCGGGCTACGCGGAAGCGGCGGGCGTCCCGTTCGTCGCACTGACGACGGCCGTCGACCTGGGCTTCGAGTACGACGGCGGCACCCCCGCCTCCTGAGGCGTGTGCCGATAGGCGGCAGGCCCCATCGAGAGAGCGCCCTGTCGGCGAAGCCGTCGAATCGGGGCCGTCATGGGCCCGGGATTAGGCTCGTTGGATGGCCGACACACCTACTCCCGCCTATTCGATGCGCATTCGCGTGCGCATGGTGAACCAGCCCCGGATGCTGGGCAGCCTGGCGACCGCGATCGGTGACGCCGGCGGCAACATCACGGCGCTCGAGGGCTTCGAGGTCAAGACGGCACATCTCGACGAGGACGTTGTCGTCAACTGCACGAGCGAGGCCCACCAGCAATTGATCCTCGAGGCGATCGAGCAGATCGAGGGCATCACCGTGCTCGAGTGGGACGACCGCACGTTCAAGATGCACGAGGGCGGCAAGATCGAGGTGCTCCCGCTGGCGCCAGTCGCCGATGCCGACGACCTCTCGATGGCCTACACGCCGGGCGTCGCCCGCGTCTGCCTCGAGATCGCCAAGGACAAGGAGCGCTCGCACGAGTACACGATCCGCCGCAACACCGTCGCCATCGTGAGCGACGGAACCGCGGTGCTCGGTCTCGGCGACATCGGCCCTTACGCGGCGATGCCCGTGATGGAGGGCAAGGCGCTGCTGTTCAAGCACTTCGCCGGCGTCGATGCCTTCCCCATCTGTGTGAACACGACCTCGGTCGACGAGCTGGTCGATCTGGTCATGCGCCTCGAGCCGACGTTCGGCGGTATCAACCTCGAAGACATCGCCGCGCCGGGCGCGTTCGAGGTCGAGGAACGCCTCGACGAGGCACTCGACATCCCCGTTTTCCACGACGATCAGCACGGCACCGCCATCGTCTGCCTGGCGGCGCTCGACAACGCGTTGAAGATCGTCGGCAAGCAGCACCGCGACATCAAGGTCGTGGTGGCCGGCGTCGGTGCAGCCGGTGTCGCAGTGTCGAAGATCCTGATGAACGCGGGCGTGGTCAACGTGATCGGCGTCGACCGGCAGGGCGCGGTCTACGACGGTCGTGGTGGACTCAACAGCTCGAAGCAGTGGTTCGCCGAGAACACCAACCCCGACGGCCTGCGCGGTTCGCTGACCGACGTGATGCCCGGCGCCGACGTGTTCATCGGACTGTCGGGACCTGATCTGATCAGCGTCGACGACGTGAAGTCGATGGCGAGCGATCCGATCGTGTTCGCGATGGCGAATCCCGATCCCGAGATCCGTCCCGAACTCATCGCCGACATCGCCGCCGTGATCGCCACGGGCCGCAGCGACTTCCCGAATCAGATCAACAACGTGCTGGCCTTCCCCGGCATCTTCCGTGGTGCTTTCGACGCCGGGGCGCGACGCATCACCGAGAACATGAAGGTCGCGGCAGCGCACGCGATCGCGTCGGTCGTGGGCGACGACGTGCGACCCGACTTCGTCATCCCATCGGTGTTCGACACGCGCGTCGTGCACGCGGTGGCCGAGGCGGCGCGACTCGCGGCCATCGCCGACGGCGTCTGCCGCAATCCTGCGACCCTGCGCCGCTAGGTAGGACCGCACGACCTGGGTCGTTCGGCTCCGGTTCCCGCGATTTCTCAACCGGTCGCGTCGCGCATCCGATCAACGTGGTGCGGCGCACATCAGGCGTTCGCGGCGGGAATGGATGCCCGCTCCTCGACGATGACGCAGGAGCAAGCAGACATGACGCAGTGTTCTTCCCCCGTGCCCAACCGGCGCGCGCTCATGGCGGTGATGATCGTTCTCGCGCTCAGCTCGGCGGGCGTTCTCCTGGCGACCGGCGCCGATGCCGATGCGTCGGATCGGCCCAACGACGCCGGACCTGAGGCCACCGTCACGCCGACCGCCTCGCCACCCCCCGTCATCGCCACTGCGATCGTGATCGAGCGCGGTGACGACGAGACGACCCGCTGACGCGATCAGGTCAGCTCTTTGCTCGCTTCGAGCGCTCTGCTGACGATGTCCTCCACGTGAGCGGCATCGATCCCCAGCCGCTCGCCGATGTGGATCGCCCAGATCTCACCGCGCAGGTTGTTCTCGAAGTCGAGATTGGCGCGGATGTCGGAGCGTGCCGCCTGGCGGTTCTGGCTCACCATCACGAACGTCGACAGGAAGATCGCTTCGAGGCTGACGATCATCGTCAACAGGCCGAACGGGTACTTGTCGAACTTGGCCGACGCGCCGATCAGGCCGACATTGAGCAGCACCCAGATGCCGAACCAGACGGCGTGCAGGTAGACGAAGCGCAGCGAGCCCGCGAAGTTCGTCACCTTGTCGGCGATGAGATCCTGGGTGCGCAACACCCGCGCGACCAGTCGGTTCTCGGACGACACGGTGAGGTGTTCGGGAGTGAAGATCTGACCGTCCTCGACTCCGTCGAAGCGGTCGATGATCGCGCACGCAGGGCACGTCAGGGTCGGGGCTGGTGGGGTGGTGTCATCGGTCATGCGCAACACTTGCACGCGCCCTGCTCGGGCGGGCGGCATGGGGCCCACGATACGATCCGTCGTGATGCCCGATGACGACGACCAACTCGGGCGTCCCGAACGCAAGCGTCAGCAGCGCGCCCGGCTGTTCATCGACGCGGCGAAGCGGATCATCGCCGACGAGGGCTTCGAGGGCCTCACGATGAGTCGTCTCGCGAGCGAACTCGACACCGTGGTGAGTGCGGTCTACCGCTACTTCCCCTCGAAGGGAGCGCTCGTCGCCGAGATCCAGCGCGAGGGCATCGAAGCGATGTCGGCGAGTCTCGTCGCGGGGGTCGAGCGCTGTGACCGCGCCATCGCGGACGCGGGCCTCGACGACCGCGCCGGTGCCGTCACGCGGCTGGTCATGCTCGGACGGTGGTGGTGTGCGACGAGCGAGACGTATCCCGAAGAACTGCGCGTGTTCCAGATGATCATGTCGCAGCGATCGTCGGCGCTCGACGCCGAGGGCGGCATGCGCATCTTCCCGATCGCGATGGGGATGCTGGGCCACGTGGTCGAGGTGGTCGACTCGGCGGTGGCCGCTGGTGTGATCACCGCCGGCACCTCACTCGATCGCGCGGTGCTCTGGCCATCCGCGCTGAGCGGTGTCATCCAGACCGACGACCTCGAGCGCTACCTCCCCGAGATGTTCGGCACGACACGTCTGGCGAGGCAGACCAATCTCGATCTGCTCGCCGGCTGGGGTGCGGATCGAGAACTGCTCGCGACGGCGAGCGGGTTCGTCGACGGTCTCGCCGCCGACGGCCCGCTCGCGCCGTGAGATGTCAGTACCTGCTCTCCTGATTGAAGCGTGCCGCCTCTCGGCGCACGCCTCTAGAAGCAGCCGACCGAGCCGGGAGTGTGGCCACCGCCGAGGCCTGGTCCGTTGCTGATGACCGCAGGCTGCGGTGCCGGGCCGGGACAGTTCGGCGGCTCGGGCGGTCCCGGCGGATTCCACTGGAAGCTGCCGTTGCCCGTGACCTGCAGTCCCGGTTGGGTGACCGTGAGCTTGCCGATCACCTTCTTCGTCTTGTTCACCTGATCCTCAGGCGTGAAGGCATTCGACGGGAACTGGATCCCGCCGCCGAAGGTGCCCGGGTAGATGGTGAACGGCACGGGTTGGTTCGTCACGCCGTCGGTGATCTCCCAGGCGAAGTTGGTGCCTTGGCTGAAGCTGAGGTTGGTCGGCACGGCGAAGAACCGGATGGTGTCATCGTCGCCCCCGTAGCCGGCGGTGCTCCCGACGAGCGACACGAAGGGGAAGGGACGGATGTCGGCGTAGAGGCTCAGGAACCCGCCACGCTGTGCGAACCGCACGTTGGTGAGCGCGAGATGCAGGCCGTTCACCAGTCCGTCGAGTGACGGCAGCTCGATGCCGCCGATGCTGTCGTCGAGCACCGGCTTGACGACCTGATTCGCGATCTGGTCGAGCACGTCGTTGAGCGACGCAATGTTGCCGCCGTTGCCGCCCGACCCGCGTCCGCAGAGCAGGTACGAGGTGGCGTATCCCGTGTCGTAGTTGACCTGGCAGCCGCCGGTGGTCTGCACGTCGACGATCGGCGGATCGAACACGGGGCTCATCTTGTTCGTGCTCGGGTCGAACGCCAGACCGATGTTGTCGCTCGCGGCCACCGAGTAGTGGATCGACTTCGGCAAGTCGGGGTTGGTCTTGAGGTCGAGACGCACGTCGGGCACGACAGCCGCAACGGTCGGACTGGTCGTGATCGGCGTGAAGCTCGCCGCGGGACTGATCACCATCGGCGCCACTTCGGGTCGCGTCGTGACGTGGAAAGCGTCGATCGGGGTCTGGTAGTCCTTGATGTCGACCAGACCGTCGGTGGTGGTGCCCGTCGGCTTGCCCTGCACCAGGTGGCGCAGTGCGATGTTGATGAGCCGCGGGTCGATGACGATGCCGAGTCCGGCGAGCTGCGAGCTCGCGTCGCGGTGTGTGGTCACGAGCGCGTCCACCGACCCCGCGGTCGACGGTGAGTACACGTTGGGGAATCGTCCTCCGAATGCTTCACCGACCCCGTGACCGCTCAGCAATGTCGTGTCGGCCGCGACTTCGAGACCTTGCGCCCCGAGCAGGTCCTGATCGACGGTGCAGCCCGCCGGCGCACCCGGCGCTCGGCACCAGGCGTTGTCGAGGTTGGTCACCACCGGCTGCATCGAGGCGCCGCCGGTGTGGGTGTTGCCGATCGCATGGGGGTCGATGTCGAGGCTCGGCAGGTAGCTGGTGAGGTCGAAGCCCTGGAGGATCTTCGTCATCGAGCCGTTTTCGCCGAGAGCACCGTCGATGGCCTTGTCGACCTCATTCGGGATCTTGATCGCGGCCTTCGCGTGGATCAGCCCGAACAGGATGTCGCAGCTCGTGAGGAGCCAGTCGTACCACGGCATGCTGATGTCGACGTTGTCGTTGGTGATGTGTCGTGAGCGTGGCGTGATGCCCGTTCCGTGACCCGAGGAGTCGGCCCAGATGTCGGCCGTGACGTTGATGTCGACGTGCATGGTGACGCCGAAGCAGGGGATGCCCAGCAACTGCATGTAGATGTCGGCATCGCCGCTCGCCGCGATCGTCGCCTCCAACGCCTGCGTGCCGGTGGGTTCGTCGGTGATCTCGGGGGCGGCCGTGGCCAGGTCGACGTACTTGAGGTCGGCGGTCGCCGTCGGCGATGCCTGCATGGAGCCCTGGACCGTCAGCGCGTAGTACTGCGCCAAGTCGCCCGACATGCCGTCGGACAGTGCGCCGCGGACTTTGCCGGCGAGCAGACCCTTGATCGGAGCCTCGACGTCGTCAGCCGGTTGGGCATTGGTGTCGGTGATCGGGTTGGGGCCGGCGACACCGTCGTGGAGGGCGGTCGCGAACGCTCCGACTGCGTGACTCAGGGGCGTCGCGGTGCTGACCGGATCGCCGCTGACGTGGATCGTCGAACGGTCGGCGCCGGCGAAGAACTGCGGGCCGGGGGCTGCGAGGAAGAAGTCGAAGTTGGGACCGCCGGCCCGGTAGTAGAACTCGTTCTCGACGATCTCGGTGATGAGCTGGAACCCAGGCTCGGTGTGGGGGACGGGGATCCATCCATCCCAGTAACCGCGGGTCGTCGAAGGTCCGTCGTTCGACAGGTAGCAGAAGGTGTTGCCCTCGACGGGCTGTACCTGCGTCTCCTGCGCCGCCGTGCCACCGATCGGGCGGATGTGGAAGATCGGCGCCAGCGCCTTGAGCGGCTGGCCGTGGTTCTCGTCGTGCATGTCGACTCGCACGTGCATCTGGTAGTTGAAGCCCGAGCCGCGGAACTGCACGCCGGAGTCGCCGGCGATCGTGGGAGCGCCGACCGGAACGAACGAGGTCAGGAAGCCGCCGATCCCGACCGTGCCGGTGCTGAACTTCGCGTACACGTCGTGTTCAGGCGTGGCCATGACACCGGGTGTCGGGTCGCTCGGGGTGGGCACGTTGGTCGGCCCACCGGGTGCGTCGCAGGCGCCCGAGGTCGCCTCGAAGCCGAACGTCGCGCCGGTCGCCGGCGGGGCGACGTAACGCGTCGGGTGCAGCGAGGTGTCGGGGGTGAAGCCCTCGCTGAGTCCGGCGACGGTGGCAAGGAGGCCACCGGCGAACGCATCACGCCGGGGCAGGAATCCGCCCTGCACCTCGTACGCCTCGGTGCGCAGCGTTCTCACCAGCTCTGCGCGACCTGCGGCCGTACGCAGCTTGGTGAGGACGCCGGTGACCTGGGCTCGGTTCTCCTCGGGGATCTCTGCGATCACCGAAGGATCGGCGAACGCCGCCTCGAGTCCGGGGAGCGCGTCGGCGAGCTTGGTCGCTGCCGCTTCGTTGCTCAGATTGCCGATGTTGATCGGATCGGTCGGCGGAGGCGGCGTGCACGCCACGGTCACCATCGCGAAGAGCGAGGTGGCGAGGAACACGGCGACGGCACTCCACCGTCGAGGGATCGGACGAGTGGTCGGGCGCTTCGTCATGATGTTCACTCCGCTGTGAATGGTGTTTCCATAGAGAATAACGTTCTCAGAACTGGCGTCAAGGGCCGAAAATCGAGCCGTTGATCCGCCGATCGACTTCGAACCGCCCCAGTGCGGATCGGTCCGCGTCGCGACCCTAGGCACGCGTGGCCGTGCGGTGCGTCGAAAAGTCGAGCGCGATCCGAGTGTGGGTTCCGCCCTGCGCCCGGTCCGATCCGGGGACCTCGCCCGTACAGTTGTGTCGATGGAACGGCCATCCGAGGGTCCCGACGCGGGCGTGGGCAACGACCTCCGCCTCGCGGGCAACGGTCGCAGCCGTGGGGCGGACGGCGCGTGGATCGCGACCCATTTCGCGCTCAGCGATCGTGCGCTGCACGTGCAGCAGGTCGGTCCTCCCGTCGGTGCGGCGCGTTGGATCGATTTCCAGACGATCACGAACGTCGACCAGATCGGCGAGCGCTCGTGTGGCCTGGTGATTTTCCGCCTGAAGTGGGGCCCGGGATCGGCAGCGGACGCGCAGGTCGACGAGGCGTTCGTCGATGCATTTCTCGAGTTGTTGCGTGCCGCTCATTCGCCGGACGCGCCGGCCGTTGTGGCGGCGGCACCCGCGCCGCCGGTCTTTGCGCCGACCGCGCTGGAAACACCGGTGGTTGCACCGACCGCGCCGGGGCCGCCGGTCGTCGAGTTCACACCCGTGGCCGCTCCGACGCCTGCGAGCGGCGACTCGCGACCGGCATGGTTGCCGAATCCGCCCGTCGGCGCGGCTGAGCTCGATGAAGCGCCAGTCGGTGACACGCTCGTCGAGGCGGCGCCGGTCGAGCCGGTGCTGGTGCAGCCGATTTCCGCGGAGGCAACGCGGCGACGGGTGTGGCCGGTCGTGGTGGCGGGCGTCCTCGTGCTGCTCATGGTCAGCGTCGCCGCCTTGCAGCACCAGGACGCGAAGATCTCGACTCGCTCGACGGCGGCGAAGCGCACCGAGCAGGTCACGACGACGGCGGCACCCACCACCACGGCCGCACCCGTGACCGAGCCGACGGCGCCACCCGCGACCGTGGCACCGTCGACCGCACCCCCGGCGACCGCGGCGGCGGTCACCGCCCCGCCGACGACGACGAAGGCGACGGCGACCACCACCGCCAAGCCGAAGCCGACGACGACCGTGCCACCGCCCGTCTCGGCTCAGGCGTTGGCGGCATGTGATCAGTTCACCGGCATCCTCAACTCGATCGGTTCGGGCCTCTCTGCCGACAGCGGCGCGCGCGATCAGTTCGCCGCGGTGGCCGACAAGGCGAGTCAGGCACCCGAGACGTACCTCGCACCGGCGGCTCGGGCTGTCGTCGCGGCGATCGACGCGTCCGACGGCGACCGGTTGGTCTCCGCGGTGTGGGGGATGATGGGCGCCTGCTCGCGGGCCGGCGCCTGACCTCCCGTCGCGATCGCACCGTGGCCATTACGGTGCTGGGCCGGCAGATGCCGGTGGTCGGAAGGTGGGCACATGATGGTCGCGACGGGTTCAGGTCGTTTGGGTCATAGCGGTCGGCGTGGGGCGGCGGTGGGCATGGTCACCATCGCCGTGCTCTGTCTGACGGGTTGCCCCAGTGGTTGGAGCGGCGACGTGTGGTGATCAATCCGGTGGCGGGTTGTGGGATCGACGTTTCGACGTGCGAGAAGATGACGTTCAGCCAGGCAGCGACCGCGGGGATGCGCGCCGATCTGATCAACCTCCCGGCGCTGGCGTACCTGCAGAAGTACACGCCGGGCAACATCGGGTGGGGCCTCAGCGGCGACTCAGAGGCCGCCGCGGTCTACGCAGCCGGGTGGAACACCGCGTTGTCACAGCAGGGTGACGCGTTGCGCAGCATCACCGGAACGGCGTGTCTCGAGATCCAGTACAACTACGCGACCGGAGCGGCGAGCTGGGACATCCAGTACCGCGCGCTCGGGATGGGCGGCGATGCCTGCTTCCCGGGGAAGCGCTTCGACGGCCAGTAGTCAGCTGAATCGTCGGATTCCGTTCACCGGGCTCAGACCGGATGGTGGTGGCGTCCGGCCTGAGCCCGAGAGCGGTCAGCGCCGTCTGACTAGGTGCATCAAACGTCGCGCCAATCGTCGCGGCCGCGACGCGAGAGTCGTGGGCCAGTTGCGATATTCGACGCCGGTGCAGTTGTCGGACATCGCGTTCCTCCCCTGATGACTCTCGCCGTGCTACGACCCCCCGAGGCTAAGGAGGACGTTCGCGTGCGAACCATGCCGAGAGTGCGAATGTTCGGTAAAGGACTGCCGCTGGCCTAGCCGTGAAGGAGGTCGTCCTACCCCGTGATCGGATTGCCGAGGCCGAGCCGCTTACGTTCGGCGTCGGCCAGTGCGAGGCGGTCGGCGAGGGACAGGTCACCCGAAATGTCGAGTCGGAATGCGCTGGCGCTCACCGGCTTCGGAGCATTCGAGACATAGGCCCCGACATCACCGAGACGTTCCACGAGTCCGTCGTCGCTGGCGTCGACGTCATCGTCGGGCGTCACGACTGGCTTGACTGTTCGACCAAACACGATCGGGCCCCCGGACACGACTGGTGAACTCTCACGGTCGGCTCGATCGGGTTCGTATTGAGAGGTCGGCGAGATCCCCTCAAGCCCGTTTGCTCGTCGACTGGCGAGATTGCGGATGAGGCGGAACCCCGCGGCCGCTGACGCGCCGCAGCTTGCGCCAGTGGACTCTGACGTGACGCTCCCCACTCCACGTGTCAGGGGAGTCGATCTTGATGAGGACCTTCCCCGGTCGCTTCTGTTCGCGGGCCATGGCCATCACGGTGCCGGTCAGGTTCTCCAGCGATCCCTCGATGATTCGCACATGCGTACCAGGGCGCGGCCTGAAGATCATCGGCATGAGATCTCCATCGGCGATTGCGCCGAGGAGTTGAGGCCCACAACGACCGAAACCCCTGCCGGAGCAGG
>JAYTFP010000189.1:0-7767 GCA_043734285.1 Acidimicrobiaceae bacterium | reverse complement strand
CGGCGAACGTGACCTGATAACCCGGTGCCGCGATCTCGTCGCTCAGCAGCTTCACGTCGTCGATCTGCCAGGACCGGCCGCCCGGATCCTCGGTCGGGTCGTAGCGGAGCGAGCCGACGAGCTGGTTCTCACCGACACCCCAACCGACACGGGGCACATGCGAGTCGTGGTCGACGACCGACCACGCGGGGTCGGTGCGGAGATCGATCACGTAGGTGTGACGTCCGGTGGCCATCACGATCGGGAAGCTCTGCTGCTCGGGATGTTTGTCGGCGGACTGCCAGATGAGCCGGCCCATGAGACCACCGCCGGGGCGGTCCTCGAGGCTCCAGCCGCCGTCGTAAGTGATGGTGATCTGGAACTTGTGATAGCGGACCGCGTCGATCGCACGATCGCCGACATTGAGGAGCACGACGGGGTCGTTCAGGTGACCCGCGCCGGTCGCCACGAGTTGCCCGCCGGTGAATGTTCCGTTGGCGTTGGCGATCAGCACTACGTCACTCGATTGATTCATGTCCCACGGATCACCGCGGACCTCGGAGCCGAAGTCACCGCCGCCCGATTCCGGCGACGAGATCACCCGCGGCTTCGGCACTTTCGTCGCAGATCGATCGACCCATGCGGAGCGCGCTGTGGTTCCCTGGATGGCGATGAACTGTGTCGAGGTCCCGTGCAGCAATGCGCCGACGCCGACCGTCACGCTCGAATTCGCGGCGAACGAGCCGAGGTAGTTCGCAGCGTCGTTGATGCCGCCGGCGATCGAGCCGTTGTTGGTGTTGTCAGCGTCAGCGTCCATCCAGAGCTGCGTTGACGCCGACGCGCCGGAGATCTGCACGGTCACGCTGCCCGGGGGCTCGACGATCGCGAAGTCCTCGAAGGTCAGCGTCGGCTTGTCGGGCACGTTGAACGCCGGTGCCAACCACAGCATGCTGATCTGTCCCGACCAGGCCGAACCGTCGACCGGCGGCGCGCCGCCCGGCACGTTCTCGAGGTCCGCGGAACCCTTCATGTCGAGGTCGTAGTCGTGCCACCCCGGCTGGAGGTTGAAGTACTTGTGCCCGTCGGCGCAGTCGCCGCAGGTACGGAAACCGAACGCCGCGGCCGCCGCTCGATCGGAGTGCAGACGCATCGTGATCCGGCTGAAGCGGTCGGCGTCGAGGGGCCGCGCCCGCGCGTCGCGCGATCCCGCGCTGGGAAGGCTGCCCGGGATGCCGAGCAGGAAGAACAGCTGACCGACGGCGGTGACATGCAGTTGTCCGCCCGACATCGTCGCCCCGCCGCCAGCGGCGATCTGCTGGACCATGTAGCCGGGCGTCGTGTCGAAGTCCTCGGTGTTCGCGAAGTCCAGGCGATCACCCCAGGCCGTCGTGAAGTAGTCGACCGGCTCGCCAACCGTCGTCGTGTTGACCGACACCGCGAGGACCGACGCATCCGCCTGTGGGATGCCGACGAGCTGCACCGCCAAGACGGCGCCGGTCAGCAGCGTCACCATCAGCCCTCGCCGCGTTCGGGTCGTCGTGGCGTGGGTGGTGTGACAGGTCATCCCCTGTCAATCGGCCGAGGTGCCAAACGACTTGAGGTGTCAGCCTGCGGGAGGTGGCTGCAGCGGCGCCGGCATGCAGTGCCCCTCGAGTTCGACGACCTCGATGCGATCGCGGTTCTCGTAGGTGATCTCGTTCGCCGGATCGCGTCGGATCTTGTACTCGCGGAACTCCATGTCGAGTGCGTCGAACGTGAGGTAGCGGCCGATCAGCGGGGTACCCGCGCCCAGAATCAACTTGAGCGCCTCGACGGCCTGGATCGTGCCGATCACGCCCGGCAGCGCGCCCAGAACGCCCGCCTCCGCACAGCTCGGCGCCATTTCCGCGGGAGGGGGCTCGGGCAGCATGTCGCGGTAGGTCGGGCCGTTCTTCGGATCGAACACCGTGACCTGACCCTCGAATCGGAAGATCGAGCCGTGCACCACCGGGATGCCGGCCTTCACCGACGCATCGTTCAGCATGTAGCGCACGGGAAAGTTGTCGGCGCCGTCGACGATGACGTCGTATCCGGCGATGATCTCCTCGATGTTCGACGCGTCGAGGCGCCGGTCGTAGGTGATGACGTTCACGTCGGGGTTGAGCGCGGTCAGCGTCTTCTTCGCCGAGTCGACCTTGCGGTCACCGATGCGGTCGATGTTGTGCAGGATCTGGCGTTGCAGGTTCGACTCGTCGACGACGTCCATGTCGATGATGCCGAGGGTGCCGACGCCTGCCGCGGCGAGGTAGAGCGCGGCGGGCGAGCCGAGGCCACCGGCGCCGAGCAGCAGCACCTTCGCGTCGAGGAGCTTCTGCTGGCCCTCCTCGCCCACCTCGGGCACGAGCAGGTGGCGCTGGTAGCGGTTGCGCTGCTCGGGAGTGAGCACGCGGGGCTTGCGCCACTCGCGGCCCTCGTCCTTCCACTTGTTGAAGCCGCCGGCCACCGACACCACGTCGGTGTAGCCGAGCTCGCCGAGGGTCTTCGCGGCGAAGACCGAGCGGACGCCGCTGGCGCAGTGGATGAGGATCTTCTCGTTCTTGTCGAGCAGGCGGCCCTCGACCTGGGCTTCGAGGTGGCCACGGGGGATGAAGACGGCTCCCGGGATGGAGCCCTGCTCGAACTCGTCGGGCTCGCGCACATCGAGGACGGCCGCACCGGCGTCGCGCAGAGCCGCGGCCTGCTCGGTGGTCACCTCGCGGATCTCACCCTTGGCGGCGTTCAGCAGCTCACGGAAATTCGGCATCTCAGTCCCTGATCGATGGGCTCGCCCTGTGTTCAGGGCTGCGTTCGAAATCTTACCAATCTGGTCAACAATCGTGAAGGCCGCCTATTCCGTCGGATCTCACCGAACCCGTTGACGACATGAAATGACATGAAATAGGTTGACGTTCCTTCCCGCCGCTGAGCCACCTCACCCTCTCGGAGACTCGAATGTCCGTCGTCACACCCGCACCGGATCCATCCCCCACCGCCCGACCCAGCACCGCCCGACCCAGCGCCACGCCGGTGATCGAGATGCTGCCAACCCTCGACATCGTCGAGTGGCTCGACCCGGCGCTCGATGGCGAGGGACACGATCCCCGTAGCGCCTACGTCGAGCGGTTCTGGCTGGGCATCCTCGGTCCGTCGGTGACGTGGTTGCTGCGGCGATTCGCCCGCGGGCTCGAGGAGCACCCCAACGGCTTCCGCATCAACCTCGCCGACACCGGCCGCGCGCTCGGTCTCGGCGAGTCGATCTCGCGGAACTCGACCACTCAGCGAACCATCACCCGGGCATGTCAGTTCGGCCTCGCGCAGCGCGTCGGCCCCGACCGTCTCGCCGTGCGCACGACCGTTCCCGAACTGACGCGCCGGCAGCTGTCACGCCTGCCCGAGTCGGTGCAGACCGCGCACGCCGCATGGCTCGACGCGGCCGAGCGCGCCGCGCAACGCGCCGCGGCCTACGACGCGTCGTTCGAGTACTGACCGCCGATTGCCTCGAACTGAGCGCGAAAATGCGGGCTCAGCGGCTCAGCCCGCGCGATCGCGCACGGTTCAGGATGTTTCGTCGTCGAGGCCGATTTCGGCATCGGACGTCAGGTTCGAGAGCCACTCGATCAGCGTGCGCACGCCGAAGCCGGTGCCGCCCTTGCCGATCTCCGCGTCGACCTCGTCGGAGAACGCCGGCCCGGCGATGTCGAGGTGCACCCAGGGGATCCCCTCACCCACGAACTCCTTGAGGAACAGGCCCGCCGTCAGCGTGCCGCCGTAGCGCCCGCCGATGTTCTTGACGTCCGCGACCGAGCTGTCGATCAGCTTGCGGTACTCGGGCGGCAGGGGCAGCGGCCAGAGCTGCTCGCCGCTGTTGTGCGCCGCGTCGCACAGCTGCTCGATGAGGTCGTCGTCGGTGCCGAGGATGCCGGCGATGCGATCACCCAGTGCGACCATGCACGCGCCGGTCAGCGTCGCGAGATCAACGATCGCGTCGGGCTCGCCCTCGGATGCGAGGGCCAGCGCGTCGGCCAGGATCAGTCGCCCCTCCGCGTCGGTGTTCAGCACCTCGATGGTCGTGCCGTTGCGGGCGCGGATCACGTCACCCGGACGCTGCGCGTCGCCGCCGAGCATGTTGTCGGTCATCGGCGTATAGCTCGTGACCTTCACGGACACGTCGAGCGCCGGCAACGCACACATCGCCGCGATCACCGCCGCGGCACCGCCCATGTCGCACTTCATCGTCATCATGCCGTCGGCCGGCTTGATGCTGAGGCCGCCCGAGTCGAAGGTGATGCCCTTGCCGACGAGCGCAACCGAGGCGACCGGCGCCGCTGGCTCATAGGTCATTTTCACGAACCGTGGTGGCTGGTCGGAGCCGCGATTGACTCCGAGCACTCCCCCGAGCTCGAGTTCGGCGATCGCCGTCTCATCGAGCACCTCGACGGTCAGGCCGGCCGCCTCACCTCGCTCGGCCGCGAGGCCTGCGAACACCGTCGGCGTCAACGATCCGCCTGGTTCATTGACGAGGTCGCGCGCGAAACAGACCGCGTCGGCGACGACAAGTCCCCGGGCGAGGCCCGCCTTGCCGAACGCGCTGTCGAGCACCAGCGTCACCGTCTCGACCGTGGGGTCGTCGGTCTCACGTTTGTACCGATCGAAGCGGTAGGCACCCAGCACCGCCCCTTCGGTTGCGGCGGCGACTGCTGCATCGGCGTCGAGGCGACCGTCGACGACCGACAGGTCGAGCGCGACCGATTTGTGGCGGCTCACCGCACGGACGAACCGCGCCGCGGCCCGGCGGACCTCGGCGAGCTCGAGCGAATCCGACGGACCGACGCCGACGACCACTGTCACCGCTGGGACATCACCGGTCACCGTCGACACCTGTCCGACCGCGCCCGTGAAGCCGAGACGCGTCAGGAGCTTTCGGTCGACGCCGCAATCACGGAGACGATCCGATGCGACGAGGACGCCGAGCACCGCGCCGCGCGCGCTCGCGTTCTTGGCCAACTTGACGGTGATCATGCTTCCTCCGCTGTCGCCTCGGCGCCGGGTGAGGCCGGGACCGTCTTGGTGATGAGTGACGTCGTCTCGTTGGCCCGTGCCAACGTCCAGAGCAGGTCGGACAGGCGGTTGAGGTACTGGACCGCACAGCCTTCGGCGCTGGCGACCGCCACGGCCGATCGTTCGGATCGCCGCACGACGGTGCGTGCCACGTCGAGGTGGGCCGACAGCAGGTTCTCGCCGGGCACCACGAACTCGGTCGGCGGCTCGAACGAGTCGGACACCTCGTCGATCGCCTGCTCGAGGGCGACCACCATCGATTCGGTCACCAGCGACGTGCCCGGCTGGAGCTTGTGCCGATTCTCGTCAGCCGTCGCGAGCTCGCTCATCAGCACCCACAGATCGCGCTCGATACCGATCAGGAGCGGACCGTGGCGATGATCGGCCCCCGCGGCCGCCCGCGCCACGCCGATGGCCGCCTGTGCCTCGTCGACGTCGCCGTAGGCCACAGGACGCTGCGAATCCTTCGGCACCCGACCACCGAACAGGAGCCCGGTGGTGCCGTCGTCGCCCGTCCGCGTGTAGATCTTCATCAGCGGCTCACCCTACCGCCGGGCTTCGGTGGCGAAAGGCTTTGGGGAAAGGCTTTGGGGAGCCCGACGACTGCCTCGGTAGCCTGTGACACGACATGACCACTTACTTGGAACTGGTGCACCAGAAGGTCGTCGTCTTCGACGGCGCGACCGGCACGTACCTGCAGGGCTGCGACCTGACCGCGGATGACTTCGGCGGTCCCGATCTCGAGGGCTGCAACGAGTTGCTCTGCGCGACGCGCCCCGACGTGATCCGCCAGATGCACCTCGACTACTTCGACGCCGGCGCCGATGTCGCCGAGACGAACAGCTTCGGCAGTGGCGTCGCGCTCGGCGAGTACGGCCTCAGCGATCGTGCGTACGAGCTCAACGTCACCGCGGCGCAACTCGCCCGCGAGGCGGCCAACCTGCGGGCCACACCCGACCGACCCCTGTTCGTTGCCGGGTCGATGGGTCCCGGCACGAAGTTCGCGACGCTCGGCAACATCCGCTACGCCGAGCTGCGCGACCTGCTCGAGATCCAGGCGCGTGGTCTCATCGACGGCGGCGTCGACCTGCTGATCATCGAGACGCAGTTCGACCTGCTGGGGATCAAGGCCGCGATGAACGGGTGTCGCCAGGCGATGGCCGCGATCGGGCGCGAGGTCCCGATGCAGGTCCAGGTCACGATCGAGCTGACCGGACGGATGCTGCCCGGCACCGAGATCGCCGCCGCACTCGCGGCGATCGACCCGATGGGGCCCGACATCATCGGGCTCAACTGCGCGACCGGGCCCGCCGAGATGGGCGAGCACATCCGCTACCTCTCCCAGCACGCGCGGATGCCGATCTCGGTGCTCCCGAACGCGGGGCTGCCATCGGTCGTCGACGGCAAGATGCACTACGACCTCACTCCCGAGGAGTTCGTCACCCACCACCGGCGCTTCGTCGGCGAGTTCGGCGTGCAGGTCGTCGGTGGGTGCTGCGGCACGACGCCGGAGTACATCCGTCAGCTCGCCGAGGCGGTTCGAGACATCACGCCCGCCGAGCGCCACCCGGTGCACGAAGACGGCGCCGCGTCGATCTACTCGTTCCAACCGTTCAAGGAAGAGGGCTCCGGCGCGGCGACCTCGTTCATCATGATCGGCGAGCGGACCAACGCCAACGGCTCGAAGAAGTTCCGCGAGGCGCTGCTCGACGCCGACTGGGACACCTGCGTCGCGATGGCCAAGGATCAGGTCAAGGAAGGCAGCCACATCCTCGACGTGTGCGTCGACTACGTCGGCCGTGACGGCACGCTCGACATGGACGAGGTCGCACAGCGATTCGCGACACAGAGCTCGGTGCCGCTCGTGCTCGACTCGACCGAGCCGCAGGTGCTCGAAGCGGGCCTGATGTGGCTCGGCGGTCGCGCGATCCTCAACTCGGCCAACCTCGAGGACGGCTTCGCCAAGGGTTCGCGCATGGACCGGGTCTTCACACTCGCGAAGACCTACGGCGCGGCCGTGATCTGCCTGCTCATCGACGAAGAGGGCCAGGCCCGCGACGTCGAGTGGAAGATGCGTGTCGCGCACCGCATCCACGACATCGCGCTCGAGACGTACGGCCTGTCGCCCGGCGACCTCATCTTCGACGCGCTCACGTTCCCGCTCTCGACCGGCGACGACGACCTGCGGAGAGACGCGATGGCCACCATCGACGCGATCCGTCGCATCAAGTCCGAGCTGCCCGGCACGTTCACGACGCTGGGACTGTCGAACGTGAGTTTCGGCCTCAACCCCGCAGCGCGTCACGTCTTGAACTCGGTGTTCAACCACGAGTGCATCCAGGCAGGCCTCGACTCGGCGATCGTGCACGCCGCGAAGATCATGCCGCTGTCGAAGATCCCCGACGAGCAGCGCGACGTCTGCCTCGACCTGATCTACGACCGTCGCGGCACCGCCGGGATCCTCGCCGGCGGCGACGACAAGTACGACCCGCTGGTGAAGTTGCTCGACGTGTTCGCCGACGTGAAGGCGGTCGAGACCGTGAAGGAGGACCGTTCGGGCTGGCCGATCGAACAGCGCCTCAGCCAGCGGATCATCGACGGCGACCGCGAGAACCTCACCGTCGATCTCGACGAAGCGCTCGCGGGTGGGCTCACTGCACTCGGCATCGTCAACGACGTGCTGCTCGACGGCATGAAGGTCGTCGGCGAGCT
>JAYTFP010000188.1:0-8688 GCA_043734285.1 Acidimicrobiaceae bacterium | reverse complement strand
CGCCCGAGACCGCCAACAACTTCGTCGTCCTGTCGCGCTATCACTTCTACGACGGCACGGTCTTCCACCGCATCATCGCCGACTTCATGATCCAGGGCGGAGATCCCACCGCCACCGGCGCCGGCGGGCCCGGGTACGCATTTGCCGACGAATTGCCGAACGCGGGTGAGTACCGAGTCGGCTCGATCGCCATGGCCAATTCCGGCAAGGACACCAACGGCAGTCAGTTCTTCATCATCACCGGCCCGCTGGGCGTCCAGTTGCCACCGAGCTACTCGCTGTTCGGCAAGGTCACAGCGGGCATGGACGTGGTCTCGACGATCGGCACGACACGATCGGTGGCGACCGCCGACAATGACGGCTCGCCGACCGAGGTCATCACCATGAACTCGGTGACCATCACCGAGAGCTGACCCACCCGCATCACACGGTCGAGGAGCATGCAGCCGACCACGTGACCAGTACTCTCGTCGAGGGTGAGACTCGACGACGAACGACTCGGCGCGGCACTCCGCGACGGCGCCCGGAGATTCGGGAAGAGCCTGTGGTCGCAGCCCGGCCGGGTGCGAGCCGTCCTGAGTGACGGACTCGCCGACGCCGCTCAGTCGTTTCGCGCCGAGATCGATCTCCTCGAGATCACTGCGTCAGAGGGCGTGCCGGACCGACTCGTCGCCCGCCGTCCTGTCGACGACCTGATCGCATCATTGGGAGCCCAGGGCCTCTCGCAGGCCGCGACGTACGAGGCGTTGGCCGCGTGGCAACGGGCGTTGCAGGCTGCCGGCCTCCTCGACGGTCGATCCGCGTTCGAGGCGGTGACGGCGGATGAGCGCACACAACTTCCGCCACAGCCCCCGCCACCACCTCCTCCACCGGTCGCACCACGGTCACAGAACGTTGTCGCGCTCGCGCTCATCGCGGCGGTTCTAGTGACGACGCTCGGCATCGGCATCTACCTGGTCGTTCGGTCCGACGGTCACCCGCCGTCAGCAGCAACGGGGACGACGCGCGGCCCCTCGACCACGACAACCACGACGACGACCACCACCACAACCAGCGCGCCGGCGGCTCTGCCCCCGCCGTCGGAAGCGGTCGTGCGCGCCAAGTTCGCCGACCTGATCGCGAGCCTCGGGGGAGCAAGCTGCTCCCCGACGACCGAGCCGAGCTTCAGCTTCGCGTTCGTCCAGTGCAGCCTCGATCTCGCCGTCGGAGGGAGGGCCTACGTGTACTTCCAGGCGTGGGACACGGTCGAGGCGGCCGTGTACAGCATCCAGCACCCGGCCGAGCCCAAGCAGATCCACTACGCCGGCACCTGGCCGGTCGGCGGCGCCCAACCCCGCGGCTTGTACGCGAGTTACATCGGCTCGACCGACGACGAGTGCCGCGAGTGGTCCTACGCAGGAACGCAGTTCGAGATACAGGTGTGCACCACCGACGCGGGCAACGCCGACTCGCTCGCCTCGCAACTCCAGCGGTGATCGTCCGATCCGCTGAATTAGGTTGTCGGGAACCACGGCAATCGCCAACCGTGTGTAAGAGGGGGAAGTGATGAGCGAGAACACCGGCATCCACCATGTCGCCTACGCCACGCGTGACACCGCGGCGACGGTGCATTTCTACGAGGACCTGTTGGGCTTCCCACTGGTGAACACCGAGATGGACGGCACCACCGCCGGCTTCATGCGGCACATGTTCTTCGACACGGGCGGCGGTGTGTGCATCGCCTTCTTCGAGCTGCACGGGATGGGCGAGCGCGACGACTTCGCCACCGACATCTCCGACGCGAACGGCCTGCCGGTCTGGGTCAACCACATCGCGTTCCAGGCCACGTCCGAACGCCAGGAGACGATGCGGGCACGGATGGACGTCGCCGGCATCGAGCCGCTGATGGAGATCGACCACGGATGGTGCCACTCGCTCTACTACCTCGATCCGAACGGCATCATGATCGAGTTCTGCCGCGACACCCCAGGGATCACGCCCGACATCGAGGGCGCACACGAGTTGTTGAACGCATCACCGCCGGCGCCGGTGCTCGACGGCGCGTCGTAGGGGTCGCCGAATGGCTCGATTGCGTCAGGTCCCGCGCGACGAGGTGACCGCGCCGATCATCTCGACGATGTACGAGTTCTTGTTCGCGGATCGCGATCCCGTCGCGGAACCCGGCACGACCTCGGGAACGCCGGGCGACTGGTGGACCGTCTTCGCGGCCGTACCCGACGTGTTCGAACACGCGGTGCAGGGCATCGGTGTGTATCGCAGTCCGAAGCGACTGCTCGATCCGACGCTGCGCGAACTTGGCCAGACCCGGGCAGGGTGGGCGGTCGGCAGCCAGTTCGTGTTCTCGCAGCACTGCAAGTCGTGCCGGTTCCTCGGCATGAGCGAAGAGAAGATCGCGGCCATCGCCTATTGGCAGACCTCCGATCAGTTCGACGATGCGGAGCGTGCCGTGCTCGCCTACACCGACGCGCTGGCCATGCAGGGTGGGCGCATGCACGACGGCCTGTTCGCCTCGCTGCAGGAGCACCTCGGCAACGAGGAGATCCTCGAGCTCACGTACCTCACGTCGCTCTACATCATGCACGCAATCATGAGCCGCGCTCTGCGTACCGAATGGGACGACGTCGACGACCCGACGGTCGAGCTCCCCGGCCCCGCCGACTTCGCGGGCTACGAGTTCCCCGCCCGGCCGCGATCGGCCGAGTAGGACACCCGATGCTCTCCGCGGGCGACGACTATCCGATCCACCAGACCGCCGAGACGATCCGTCACGTCGCCACGAGCGACCGCAACTTCTACGACCGCTACTACTTCAACCTGCACGGCTCGAGCGACGAGCTGTTCATGGTGATGGGCCTCGGCCAGTACCCCAATCTCGGCACGACCGATGCGTTCGCGGTTGTCCGGCGCGGCGACAGCCACCGAGTGGTGCGGGCCTCGCAACCGCTCGCGAATCGGATGGACACGAGCGTCGGCCCGTTCCGCATCGAAGTCATCGAACCGTTGCGCCGTGTGCGCTTCGTGCTCGATCCGACCGAGCACGGCATCTCGTTCGACCTGTCGTTTGAGGGATCGATCGAGGCGTTCGAGGAGCCTCGGCACTACATCCGCCGCCACGGCCGGGTGCTGTTCGACGCACTCCGTTTCGCGCAGACCGGGTTCTGGTCGGGCAGCCTTCGCGTCGGCGACGAGGTGATCGAGGTCACGCCGGATCGCTGGTGGGGCACGCGTGACCGATCGTGGGGAGTTCGTCCGGTGGGCGAGGCCGAACCGGCCGGCATCCGCGGTGACGAGGGCCAGATGACGGGCATGTGGAACTACGCGCCGATGCAGTTCGACGACCACTCCCTCATCTACTGCTGCAACGAGCACGACGACGGGTCACGCGTGATCGAGGAGGCCGTGCGCATCTGGCGCGACCCCGAGCGCGTGGCGGCCGGTACCTCGATCGAATGGCTGGGCCGACCCGAGCACGATCACACGATCGCGCCCGGCACACGGTTCGTCACCCATTCGGTGCTCTCGTTCCCGGAGGCACCCGGCGGAAGGTTCCAGGTCGATGTCACGCCGCTGACCCACTGCTATCTGATGGTGGGCACCGGCTACGGCATCGACACCGACTGGCGCCACGGCATGTACCAGGGACCCGAGTTGGTGGTGCAGGGTCTCGACCTCGACATGTTGACCGACGCGGCGCGGATGTTCGGCATCAACGACAACTTGGCCCGCTTCGAGATCTCGGGTCCCGGCGCACCCCGTCAGGGCCAGGTGGGCTACGGCCTGCACGAGTACTTCTTCATCGACACCTTCAGCCGCTACGGGCTGTACGGCTGGGATCCCGCGCTGGCCGACGGCTGACCCACGTCGTCAGTGCACCGGGCCGACGGGCGCGCGCAGCGGCGATCGGCCGGCGGCGACGACCAGGCAGATGACATCGGGCTCGCTCGACGACGCCGCGGTACCGAGGTTCGCCGTCGACGACGCGACGGCCTCGACCTTCGGATGTGGGCGCGCCCCGAGGTACGACGCGCCGATGGATGCACAGCGGTCGGCAGTCGACGTGCCGATCGCGAGTCCGGCGACCTCGGCGAAGTGCTCGTCGCCACAGTCGGCGAGTTCGAACTCGGTCGCGCCAGCGGACGGCTTCAGCACGCACATCCCCGGCTGGATCTCCTGCGACGTGGCGGTGTCGGGTCGGCTCCACCCGATGACGCCCACCAGCAGCACGACAACGGCACCGGCGGCCACACCCCACCGGAACGGCGGCACCCGAGGAGGCGCGGCCACCGAACCGCCTGGCGCACGCACGACGGCGAGATCGCGGGGGAAGATCGGATGCACCGGGAACACCCCGGGGAACGGTGGGTGCGGCGGTGGCGGCGTAGGGAACACGTCGGACTCACTCGTTGCCGCCGACATGACATGAAAGATACCGTGATGCGCCAGAGGCGCGCCAAGGACCGCCGATCCGCGCGATCCTCACCAGCCCGTCCCGACCGATCAGTAATCCATGTCGCCCATGCCGCCCATGCCACCGGCGCCCGCAGCCTTCTCGGGCAGGTCAGTGATGACGGCCTCGGTCGTGAGGAACAGCGCAGCGATCGAGCCGGCGTTCTGCAGCGCCGAGCGGGTCACCTTGGCGGCATCGATGATGCCCGCCGCCACGAGGTCGACGTACTCGCCGGTCGCGGCATCGAGGCCCTCGGACGCCGTTTCGAGCGCCCGCACCTTCTGCACCACGACGCCACCCTCGAGACCGGCATTCTCGGCGATCTGCTTGAGCGGTGCCTCGAGCGCACGCAACACGATGCGCGCACCGGTCGCCTCGTCGGAGTCGAGCGTCTTCAGCAGCGCCTCGACGCCCTCTTGCGCACGGAGCAGGGTGACCCCACCGCCGGCGACGACGCCCTCTTCGATCGCGGCCTTCGTCGTGCTGACCGCGTCTTCGATGCGGTGCTTCTTCTCCTTGAGCTCGACCTCGGTGGCCGCGCCGACCTTGAGCACCGCGACACCGCCGGACAGCTTTGCGAGACGCTCCTGGAGCTTCTCGCGGTCGTAGTCGGAGTCGGTGTTCTCGATCTCGGCCTTGATCTGAGCGATGCGGCCGTCGATGTCTTCCTTCGACCCGGCACCGCCGACGATGGTCGTCTCGTCCTTGGTGACGATGACCTTCTCGGCCGAGCCGAGGAGCGACATGTCGACGTTCTCGAGCTTGAGGCCGATCTCTTCGCTGACGACCTGCGCACCGGTGAGGATGGCCATGTCGGCGAGCATCGCCTTACGGCGCTCGCCGAAGCCAGGCGCCTTCACGGCGACCGAGTTGAACGTGCCGCGGATCTTGTTGACGACGAGCGTGGCAAGCGCCTCGCCCTCGATGTCTTCGGCGATGATGACGAGCGGCTTGCCCGTCTGCATGACCTTCTCGAGCACCGGCACGAGATCGCGCACGGCGGTGATCTTCGAGGCGACGTAGAGGATGTGCGGGTGCTCGAGCACCGCTTCCATGCGCTCGGGGTCGGTCACCATGTAGGGCGAGATGTAGCCCTTGTCGAAGCGCATGCCCTCGACGAGATCCATCTCCATGCCGAACGTGTTCGACTCTTCGACGGTGATGACGCCGTCCTTGCCGACCTTGTCGATCGCATCGGCGATCATCTCGCCGATCATCGGATCGGCAGACGAGATGCCGGCGACCTGTGCGATCTGCTCCTTCGAGTCGACCTCGATCGACACAGCCTTGATCGATGCCACGGCCGCGTCGACGGCGGCCTCGATGCCACGCTTGATCGACATTGGGTTGGCGCCGGCCGCCAGGTTGCGAAGGCCCTCGCGGACCATCGCCCAGGCGAGCACCGTCGCCGTGGTCGTGCCATCGCCGGCAACGTCGTCGGTCTTCTTGGCGACCTCCTTCACGAGCGCAGCGCCGATGTTCTCGATCGGATCCTCGAGCTCGATCTCCTTGGCGATCGACACACCGTCGTTGGTGATGGTCGGCGCGCCCCACTTCTTCGCGAGCACGACGTTGCGGCCTTTCGGGCCGAGCGTGACACGGACGGCGTCGGCGAGTTGGTTCATGCCCGACTCGAGCTTGCCGCGGGCGGATTCGTCGAACGTGATCTGCTTTGCCATGGCTGACTTCCTTGCTGTGGAACGGTGCCGGCGCGCCCTGATCTCAGGGACGCATCTGGCACTCGGACAGTGCGAGTGCCGACATGCTTAGCACTCTCGAAGGTCGAGTGCTAACCGCTCTGAAGGTCAGCCGCCCGCGACCGCGGGGATGATCGACACCTCGGAGCCGTCGGGCACGGGTGTCGCGACGCCGTCCATGAAGCGCACGTCGTCATCGGCGACGAAGACGTTCACGAAGCGTCGCAGGCCGCCCTCGTCGTCGAGGATCCGTTCGGCGAACCCCGGATGGGCGGCGTCGAGCGCAGCCAGCACCTCGGCGACAGTCGTTCCCTCGACCGAGACCTCGGACTTGCCCCCGGTGAGCGGGCGCAGCGTGGTGGGGATGCGGATGGCGACACTCATGGCGGTTCCTTCTGTCTCGACAGCGCCCTTCGGCGATCGGCGGATCGTAGAACACCGCAACGGGGCGATCATCTTCCCGACGCCCGGGGAATGCTCGCCCTCAGCGGCTACGTTGCACACGCCATGAGGAACCCGGGATGAAAGCGGTCACCGAGATCGGCCCGTCCGATCCGACGCGTCACTTCCACCACGGCGAGTTCCCGGTCGACGTGCTGCGACGCCTGAAGGGCTCGCGGACAGTCTCGGTCTGCCTCCCCGCACGCAACGAAGCGATGACCGTCGGCGACATCGTGACGACGTTGCGCCGCGAACTGCTCGAGCACGGCGTGATCGACGAGATCATCGTCATCGACGACCACTCGACCGACCGCACTGCGGCTGTCGCGCGGGCCGCCGGCGCCCAGGTCGTGGCGTCACGTGATCTGCTCGGCGATCACGGCGTCGGACACGGCAAGGGCGAGGTGCTCTGGAAGTCGCTCTACGCGACGCAGGGCGATCTCGTCGTGTGGTGCGACGCCGACATCCGCGAGTTCGACACGCGGTTCGTCCGCGGCGTGCTCGGACCCCTGCTCGCCGACGACGACGTGTACTTCTCGAAGGGCTACTACCGCCGTCACGAGAGCAACGGCTCGGGTGGCGGACGGGTCACCGAACTCGTCGCCCGCCCGCTGCTGTCACTGTTCTTCCCACACCTCAGCTCGATCCGTCAGCCGCTGTCCGGCGAGTACGGTGGGCGACGCGACGCGCTCGAGCAGGTGCCGTTCGTGTGCGGGTACGGCGTCGACATCGGACTGCTCATCGACCTCAGCGCGCGCTTCGGGATGTCGGGCATCGCCCAGGTCGACCTCGACATACGCCACCACCGCAACCGACCGCTGAGCGAGTTGTCGCCGCAGGCGATGGCCGTGACGCAGACGATCCTGCACCGAGCCAACCCCGAACTCGTCGGCACGAGCGGCCTGTTGCTGCGCCCCGAAGAGGCCGCATTGCGTATCGATCTCGACGAACGGCCCGCGCTCGTCGAACTCGAGAGCTATCTCCTGCGCTCTGCGTGACCGTGACTGCCTGAGGTCAGCCCACCCAGACCGATGGCCGGCGATCGGCCCACGGTGCGGCCGCCTCGAGTTGTGCAGCGAGGCGGATCAACAGGTCGTCGGCGCCGTACGCCGCGACGAACTGCACGCCGATCGGCAGCCCCCCCGACGACATCGCCAGCGGCAACGAGATCGCCGGCTGGCCGGTCACGTTGAATGGAATCGTGAACGCGACGATCGGCGACGCGCGGAACACGCCACCCAGAGGGTTGTCCTTCGACGAGCCGAACTGGCCGAGCTCGGGCGGCAACTCGGGAATCGTCGACGTGAGGAGCAGGTCGAATCCGCCCTGCCACCACTGCGCGATGTGACGGCTCACCATCTGCAGACCCGCGACCGCCTTGGTGAACGCGACCGCATCGACGAGCCGCCCGCTCTCGGCGAGCGCCCAGGTGCCGGCCTCGACCGAGTCTTCGGTGACCGCGACACCAGACATCTCGCTGATGGCGTCGAGCGACTGGGCGATCCACACGGGGTACGCCGAGAGGAAGTCGGTCGTGAGCCTGCCGACGAATTCGGGGTCGGAGATCTGCGGCGGTGCGCCGTCGACGACGTCATGGCCGAGCGACTCGAGCAGCGCCGCGGCGGCATGCACGGCCGCCACGCACTCGGCATCGACGACGGTCCCGTCGCCGGTCGCGGTCGTGAAGCCGATGCGCAGTCGTCCCGGGTCGACGCCGACCTGCGCGGCGTAGCTGCCCGCGATGCCAGGCGCGGCGTAGGGGTCACCCGCGCCGACACCCGCGACGACGTCGAGCACGGCCGCCGTGTCGCGCACCGTGCGGGTGACCGCGAGGCGGCTCACCAGCCCGCCCCACGACTCGGTCTCGGCCGGGCCCAATGACACGCGGCCGCGCGACGGCTTCAGCCCCACGAGTCCGCACTCGCTGGCGGGGATGCGGATCGACCCGCCGCCGTCGCCCGCGTGACCGACCGGCACGATGCCGGCAGCGACCGATGCCGCCGATCCGCCGCTCGACCCGCCAGTCGAGTGGGCGACGTTCCACGGGTTGTGCGACGGGCCGTACGTCTCGGGCTCGGCGGTGGGCACGAGGCCGAGTTCGGG
>JAYTFP010000187.1:0-11109 GCA_043734285.1 Acidimicrobiaceae bacterium | reverse complement strand
GAGACCCGCCGATGCCTCCAGCGCTACATCGCCCGCGACCTCTACCGCCTCCTCGAGAACCCACCAACCACCACTTGACGTTCATAGGAGCGTCCACGCGCGAGACGGCGGGCGTGTTCAGGCAAACGGTCAGACAAACGGTCAGACAAACGGTCAGACCCGATCTCGACAATGCCGGCACTCACCCCCGACCCGGAAGGACCGGCAGCCATGCCCACCCCCGATCTGTTCACCGTCACCGAGGCGGCCGTCGTGCTGCGCATCGGCCGCACGACCGCGTATGAGCTCGCGCGACGAGACTTGGCTACCGACGGGGGTGAAGGCCTCGATGTTCGTCGGATCGGCGGGCAGCTTCGCGTTCCTCGGGCCGCGCTCGAGCGAATCGTCGGCAGATCGATCTCCTGGCCGCCCGGCCAGCCCGGTGACGCCGCCGGCGCTCCCGGGGCGGCGCCGTCGAATGTCGTCGCGCTGGCTCCCCGCCCTGCCGGTTCGTCCTCGCACCCGTCGTCGCGCCGCCCGCGGTCGACAGCGCGACGTGGGTCGGATTCGTGGTCGGCCCCGACGTTGCCGTTCCCGTCGTGACCGCGCCCCTGGTAGCCCTTGGGGTTTGGTGGTCAGGTGCCATTCAGTGCGACGCACTTGCACCACGGTGCTCCGCCGCCGGTGTCAACTTGTCGGACGATCGGCGTCGGCCATGTTGAGCATCGGAAAGCTCGCCCGCGGTGCTGGCGACTACTACACGTCGATGGTCGCGGATGGTGCCGAGGAGTACTTCACCGGTGCCCGAGAAGCCCCCGGCAAATGGGTCGGTCGAGGGTCGGACCTTCTGGCACTTTCCGACACTGTCGAGCCCGATGACTTCGCTGCCGTCCTCGATCACCGCTACCCAGGCACTGACGTCAGAATCACGGCGGCCCGCTCCGTTCCAACCGTCGTCGCGTTCGACGCGACGTTCTGCGCGCCGAAATCGGTGTCGGTTCTCCACGGCCTCGGCACACCAGGAATCGCGACAGCGGTTCGCGAAGCGCATGACGCAGCGGTCAACGCCGCGTTGTCGATCCTCGAGGACGAGGCAGCACGCGGCCGGCGCGGTCGCGGCGGGGTGCAGGTCGTCGACGGCGACGGGTTCGTCGGCGCCGCGTTTCGGCATCGAACGTCGCGGGCCGGCGATCCACACCTCCACACCCACGTCGTGATTGCCAACATGGTTCGCGGACCGGACGATCGATGGACCGCCCTCGACGCCCGACCGCTCTACCACTGGGCCAAGACCGCGGGGTACCTGTACGAGGCCCAACTGCGTCACGAACTCACCCAGCGACTCGGCGTCGATTGGAGGCCCGTTCGGCGCGGCATCGCCGACCTCACGGTGGTGCCCATGCGGGTCGTCGACGAGTTCTCGACCCGCCGACACGAGATCGAGGCACACCTCGCAGCATCCGGCTTCGACTCGGCGAAAGCAGCCCAGGTGGCCACCTACGCAACACGGCGCATGAAGGACCAAACGGCCACCACCGCCACGCTCAGTGCCGGATGGCGTCGTCGCGCGACCGGGCTCGACTTCGACGCAGATGAGCTGAGCGCACAGCTCCTCGACTCGTCCGGCGTGGACCTACCCCGGGAGACGTTCGACGCAGAGACACTGTTCGCTGATCTCGCCGGACCCACCGGGCTGACCCTGCATCGCGCGACGTTTGGCCGTCGAGAGATCCTGATGGGCATCTGCGATCGCCTGCCAAACGGCGCGCCCGTCGATGACATCGTCGAATGGTCGGAACGCTTCATCGAGTCCGACCACTGCATCGAGCTCGTCGGCCACCAGTCCGCTGTCATCCGAACGAGCACCGGCCACGTGGTATCGGCACGAACCGACGACATTCGGTTCTCGAGCCCCGACATGGTCACCGCCGAGCGCCAACTCGTCGCCTCAGCATTGCGACGAACCGGTGACGGAATCGGGTTCGCCCAGGTGGAGAAGATCATCTCGTCGCTCGACGCCCGCCCCACGCTGACCGACGAACAGCTCGCAATGGTGTGGCGGCTCTGCGGTGACGGGCGAGGAGTCGACGTTGTCGAAGGTGTCGCCGGCGCCGGCAAGACGTTCGCGCTCTCCGCCGCGAACGAGGCCTGGGTCAGCTCGGGTCAACACGTCATCGGCTGCTCACTCGCCGCGAAGGCCGCGCGCCAACTCCAATCCGACGCCGGCATCCCCGCCCAAACGATTGACCGTCTGCTGATCGACCTCGGCCGTTCCGAGCGAGGCGGGTTCGGGCCAAACACGGTCGTGGTCGTCGACGAGGCCGCGATGGTCGGCACGCGCAAGCTTCTGCGACTCTTCGATCATGCCGAACGCGCCGGCGCGAAAGTCGTGCTCGTCGGCGACCCGTGCCAGCTTCCCGAGATCGAAGCCGGAGGCGGCTTCGTCGGCCTCGCTGACCGGCTCGGCCGCGCGACTCTGCACGAGAACCGCCGCCAGACCTCAGCGTGGGAACGAGAGGCACTCGTGTTGCTTCGCGATGGTGACACCGATAGGGCGATCGACACCTACCTCGAACGAGGGCGCGTCACGGTGGCGCTCAGCGCGGCCGGCGCCCGGAGCCGGATGCTCGACGACTGGATGAGCGCGCGAACCGAACAGACGACGATCATGCTCGCCGCCAGAGTCGCCGACGTGACGGTCCTCAACGCCGACGCCCGTGAGCGGCTCCAGGCCGTCGGCGTGATCGGACCCGATCAGTTCACCCTCGCGGGAAGGGGATTCTCGCCGGGCGATCTTGTGCTGGCACTGCGCAACGATCGCCGGCTCGATGTCCTCAACGGCACCCGTGCCGTCATCGAAGACATCGACACCGCCCGACAGGTGCTCCACTGCCGCGCCGAGGATCAACGCGCGATCACCCTTCCGTTCGCGTATGTCGCCGAAGGGCACCTCTCCCACGGGTACGCGATGACCATCCACAAGTCGCAAGGCGCAACGTTCGACCGCTGCTTCGTGCTCGCCGGAGATCAGCTCACCAAGGAGTCGGCCTACACCGCTCTCTCGCGGGGGCGGGTCGGCAACGACCTGTACGTCGTCAACGACGACCCACGAGTCGCCGATGCTCACATGCGGGAGGAGCGCGGCGAGCCCGTGGAGCTGCTCAGATCATCGGTTCGTCGATCCGGTGCGCAGGCGATGGCCCTCGACCAACTCGGGTCGCCGAGCGACGGCGCGGATCCCGAGGCGGACGCGGACTTCGACCTCGACATCGGCATGTGACCCGACTCGCGCCACGGCGCGCGGTAGCGCTTCCTCGCTCAGATGCCGGCGAGGTACTTCGACACGCTCACGCTGCCGTCGAAGTAGTTGGCGTGGGTGAGCTCGACCGTCTCCAACGAGTCCGACCCGACGAGCACGATCTCCACCCGCTTCTGATCGCCGTACTGGGCCTCTTTCGCCGCATACGCCAACAGGGCGGAGTCGGCGTCCTCGCCGAACTCCTGGGTTTCGATCAGATGGCCCTGCTCGTGATCGAAGACGAGCAGGAAGTGTTGGATTCGCTCGGTCATGGCAGGCCTCCTTGGAGAAAGGGTATCGCCGTTTGCCGCAGGTCGGAGAGGCGACTGATGAAGTCAGGGTCCACGGTTCGTCCGGTCTCCTCCAACGCCATGGCCTCGGAGATTGCTTCAAGCCAGTCGAGGACCGGCCGGGGACCGCGCCCGCTCTTCAAGTCCTCCTCGAGTCGGCCGCTCAGTCGTTCGACTGTGATGGCCCATTCGTGCATGACCCGGGTTCTCAACTGAACCTCGATCGGACGATCGTCGTACGCCACGACGACGTGCACGCCGCGATAGCCGGAGGCTCTCGGCGACTCGATGTAATCGGCGACGCGAAGAGGAGGGCGATTCTTCGAGAGGCGACGCCGGACCCGCTGCACTTCGTCGATCGTGTCGAGTACCGCTCGGCACCCTCCGATGTCCTGCATGTTGGCCATCTGCATCGTCGGCTCGCGGCTGAGTTTGTCGATGATCGTCGGGACACGCTTGAGCCGCTGGGTCACTTCGATCTGGCACTTCTCCGTCTGGACCACCGATCGAAGGCCCATGTTGGCCTTCGTCAGCGGTACCTCGTGGGCGGCACGGAATGCCAGCAGAACCTGGAGTGCGTTGCCCTGGGCGGATTCGTCGGTCAGCTCGCCTCGGGCCCATCGCCGCAGGATCTTGCCCGCCTTGTTCACCTGCGATTTCGACGGCGCGCTCACGTCTCCCACCCTGCCACGCGCTCGCCGATGCGATCGCTCACAGCGCGGAGCGAATCGGGGAGTGCGTGGGCGTAGGTTCGCATCAGCATGTCGGGAGAATGACCGAGGATGTCGGCGACCGCGCGTAGCTCGCCGAGGTCGGTCGCTTGTCGGACCATGTGCGTCGCCGCGGTGTGGCGGAGCCCGTGTGAGGTCAGCCTCGGCACGCCGGCGTGCTTGACCAGACGCTCGAGGGTTTGGTCGAAGTTGCCCGGCGAGACCCGGTTGCCGGTCTGCGTGCTCATCACCATGTCCTGGTCGTCCCACAACTCGCCGGCGAGTTCGCGCTCCTCGAGCTGGTTCTCGCGGTGACGCTCCAGCCGCGTTGCGGTGTCGAGGTCGATCCCGAAGGTCCGACGCGATCGCTCGTTCTTGCCTTCGGTCCAGACCGGCCGGCCTTCCACCTCGATCAGCGCCTCGTCCACCCGCACGGTGCGCGCCTCGATGTCGATGTCGTCCCACTTCAGCCCCAGCATCTCGCTGCGACGAAGCCCGTAGAGCGTCGTCAGCCGGATGGGCCCGCCCCAGCGGTGATCTGCGACCGCGGCGAGAAACGCCTGGATCTGCTTCTCGTCCCAGGCGTCTACTTCGCGATGGCGTTCCGGCTTCACCACCTTCTTCGGCACCGGTACTCGACCCGCAGGATTGCGGCGCATCAGCCCCTCGTCGACGGCGTCCTCCAACGCGGCGCGCAACACGCGGCGGATGATCGTGATCGACCGCTTGTTCAGCACACCGCCCGCAGCCAGC
The DNA here is from genome assembly GCA_043734285.1 of Acidimicrobiaceae bacterium. Lineage (GTDB taxonomy): Bacteria > Actinomycetota > Acidimicrobiia > Acidimicrobiales > Microtrichaceae > JAYTFP01. The sequence continues at coordinate 6,079 of JAYTFP010000187.1, read as the reverse complement.
TGCTCGTACCACCGCGCGATGTCGTCGCGGTCGAGTTGGTCGAGCCGGATCGCGCCCAGGGCGCCGCGGATATGCCCGGCCGCCCATCGGTTCTGCATCTGAGACTTCTCGGTGATGTCGGTCTTGGCGGCGACCCATCGGTCGACGAGCCACTCGACGGTTCCCTTGCCGAAGCCCTCGGCTCTCTCGGCGGCGAACTTGGTGGCCGCGGCGCGGGCTGCCCTTTGCGTCGCGAACGTCCCGAGTTGGCGCGGTCGGTGCTTGCCGCTGTTGGTGTCGATTCCGTCGAGACGCACGACCCAGCGATCGCGTTGCTGGCGAACAGTCGGCTGACCTGTCGCTTTCCACCCCATAGTTCGGTCCTCCGTGTCCCGACGAGGACCAGCCAGTGCCGGTCGATACCGCCCTTTCGCCCGATACATCGCTGATACATGGGTTGAAAACGACGAGGGCCCCGGCTGTGCCGAGGCCCTCACAGTACCTATTTTCCCAGTGTTTTCAAGGGTTTACTTCAGTGCGCTCGGAGGAACTTGAATCCCCAACCTTCTGATCCGTAGTCAGATGCTCTATCCAATTGAGCTACGAGCGCATGCGCCCGCTGAGGATAGTCGAACGAGCTCGGACCTCGACCAGTCGAAACGTGGTCACCGAGCGTACGGCGGCGCCGCGAGGGCGACGACTACATCCGCCGTCCGCAGACCGGCCAAGGGTTACGGCCGCGTGCGGCGTGGAGCGCTCGGGCGAGCGCACTCTGCACCTCGGGCGGAGCGTCGGCGGGGCTGACCCCGGCGTAGCCCGGCATCACCGAGTTGGCGACACCGTTCCAGGTGCGCTGATCGAACTGGTAGAGGCCGAAGTAGCGGTGGCTCCGCGAGACGGCCTTGGGGTTGCCGCCGGACTCGCACTTGGCGAGGCGGGCGAGTGATGCGTCGCTCGGCGCGTTGACCGGCGGCGCGGGCACGGCGGTCTGTGCCTGGGTGTTCGACACGAGGAGGAACAGGAACTGCTCCTGGCTGCTGCAGCTCGACAGGAGGGCGGCTGCGAGGCCCAGGCCGATCAGGGCCCATACGCGTCTGAGTTTCATGGAGTGCTTCACGGGATCTCCTCTGCTCGTCATCGACTCGTCATCGAGCCGGATGGTGAGGGGAAGGGGACGAGGGGCCGGTGAAACAGTGGAAAGTTCGGGGTTTTGAGCCCCGCACCGGTACCACTGTCGAGCCAACTCTCCGCCAGTCGAGTTTCGACTGATGACACTATGGAGACTTCTGTCATCAAAACGCAACACAGAGGCCCGTGACGTTCGTCACCCGATCTGACGACCCGTCAGAAACGCCTGCCCCACCGAGGTCGGTCTGAGGCCGCGAGCGGAGCCGCTGGGCGAGCGACTTCCGCGAAGCGAAAGAGCGGAAAGGGTGAACCGTGATTCGAACCCGGGTTCGAAAGCACGAGACTTGGCGGAGAGGGTGGGATTCGAACCCACGGGCCCCGAAAGGCCACCTCCTTAGCAGGGAGGCACGATCGACCGGACTCCGCCACCTCTCCAAATTGCAACGCTGAGCATATCCCCCGAGCGCGGCGTCGCAGGAAGTGCAGGGTAAATGGCGGAGGGAGGGGGATTCGAACCCCCGGAGGCTTGCACCTCAACGGTTTTCAAGACCGTCGCATTCGTCCGCTCTGCCATCCCTCCGGGGCGAAACCCTACCTGTGTTGCCCCTTTTCGACAGTCGTCGGTACATTTGAATCCGTTCGTCGGAGGGTTGTGAAGGCAAGCCATGCAGATCGATGCGTCCTCCTCATCACCCACCGTCCGGGTCGGCACCGACCTGTGTTCGATCGCTGCCGTCGACGAATCCATTCGTGAATTCGGCCGTCGTTATCTCGATCGGGTGTACACGCCCGGCGAGCTCGCGTATGCCGAGAGTGCTCCCGCGCAGCAGTCCGAACGCCTCGCTGCGCGGTTCGCGGCGAAAGAGGCCGTGATCAAGATCCTCCGTCCCGAGGAACATCGACCCGAATGGCGCACGATCGAGATCCACCGCCATCCGGCCGGTTGGTGCGACGTGAGGTTGTCGGGCGAGGCCGCACGACTCGCCGATTCGATCGGTATCGTCAATCTGGACGTGAGCCTGACTCATGAGATGGACCTGGCGGCGGCCACCGTGGTGGCCACCATCAGAGCGTCGAATGCGAACCGGTCACCCGATGAACAGCAACGACAGCCAGGCGAGGAACGCTCGTGAATGATCAGATTCGAGAAGTTGTGGCCGCGTACGGACGGTTGCCCGTCGACGTCAGCGGACTCAATGACGACGATGATCTCTACCGCGCGGGGCTGACCTCGCACGCGAGCGTCAACGTGATGCTCGCGCTCGAGGACGCCTTCGACATCGAGTTTCCCGAGCGCCTCCTGCGGCGACAGACATTCGAGTCCATCTCGGCGATCAGCGAGGCGATCGACCAGATCCGCCAAGTCGCCTGACGGCGACGCCCCCGCCTCCACTGAAGGAACGCCATGTCGACGGTCAGCTCCAGCCCGAGCCCGAATCCTCCCCCCAGCAGTGATCAGCTGGCCGAGATTGCCGGCCGCATCGCGTCAACCGTGGCCGGCCCGGCGGCGGCCGATGTCGACAAGCACTCGCGCTTTCCCAACGAGACGTTCGACGCGTTGCGCGCCGAGCGCATGCTCTCGGTCCTCATCCCTCGCGAACAGGGTGGCGCGGGAGCGCGCATCACCGATGTCGCCCTCGCCGTCGAGGCCCTCGGAGAGCACTGCGCCTCCTCGGCGATGATCTACGCGATGCACCAGATCCAGGTGGCGTCGATCGTGCGTCACGGACACACCGACTGGCTGCGTGAGTACACCGAGCAGGTCGCCGCGTCGGAGCTGCTGCTCGCTTCGGCCACGACGGAAGAGGGGATCGGTGGCGACGTCCGGTCGAGCATTTGCGCGGTCGAGCACGACGGCGACAAGTTCCACCTCTTCAAGAAGGCACCGGTCATCTCGTACGGCCTCTACTCGGATGCGATCCTCGCGACGGCCCGCCGAACGGTCGACAGCCCGCCGAACGACCAGAGCATGGTGCTGGTGCCGCGGCTCGAGGGCACGCTCGAGCGCAAGAGCGAGTGGGATGCGCTGGGCTTCCGCGGCACGTGCAGCGACGGGTTCTGGCTCAACGCCGACGGCGTCGTCGCGCAGGTCTTCGCCGACTCGTACGGCGACATCTCCGCGCAGACGATGCTGCCCACCTCGCACATCACCTGGGCGTCGGTGTGGCTCGGCATCTCGACCGGCGCCGTCGACAAGGCCCGGCAGGTGGTCCGCAAGGACGCACGCAAGGCGGTCGGATCGACGCCGCCTGCAGCGGTGCGTCTCGCCGACCTGGTCGCGACGCTCGAGCAGTTCCGTTCGCTCGTGCACGGCGCGGCCGCCGACTACGAGGCCATCTGCGACGATCCCGAGGCGCTCTCCGCCATGGGCTTCGCCATCCGGATGAACTCGCTCAAGGTGTCGGCCTCGAACCTCGTGGTCGACATCGTCGGTCGTGCGATGTCGATCTGCGGCATCGCCGGCTACCTGCAACGTACGCCGGTCTCGCTCGGTCGCAGCCTGCGCGATGCATACGGCGCGGCGCTCATGGTGAACAACGACCGCCTGCTCGATGCCAGCGCACAGATGCTCCTCGTCCACAAGGGCGACCGATGAGCGACGCTCCCGATCCCTATGTGGTCTTCCGCGACCGTCTGATCGAGGCCGGCATCATCGTGCCCGGCGCGGTGCGGGGCCTGTACGGCAAGGCCCGCCCCTTCGTCGAGGTCTACGACGGCATCACCCGTTTCGTCTCAGAGGTCGGCGCGCAGGACAGCCCCGAGCTGTTCCGATTCCCGGCGCTCATGCCGCGCGAGCACTTCCTCAAGACCGACTATCTGCGGTCGTTCCCCGACCTGGTCGGTTCGGTGCACAGCTTCGCCGGCGGCAACGCCGAGCACGCCACGCTGCTGAACATCCTCGAGGACGGCGGCGACTGGGCCCGCTCGCTCGACCCGACCGAGCTCATGCTGACGCCTGCCGCCTGCTATCCGATCTACGGCATGCTCTCGGGCCGCGGCGACATCGACGGCCGCCGCTTCGACGTGCTCGGCACGTGCTTCCGCCACGAGGGTTCCGACGACCCGGCGCGGCTCATGATGTTCTCGCAGCACGAGCAGGTCTTCGTCGGCTCACCCGACGACGCGCTCGCGCACCGCAACAGGTGGCTCGAGCGTGCGCTCGAAATGATGACCGATCTCGGTCTCGACGTCCGCTCCGAGGTCGCGAACGATCCGTTCTTCGGCCGCGCCGGTCGCATGCTGTCGGTGTCGCAACGCGAGGCGGCGCTCAAGTACGAGATCGTCGCGACTGTGGCCGACGCCGAACGACCGACGGCGATCGTGTCGTGCAACTGCCACCTCGATCACCTGACCGTTCCGTTCGACATCCACACCTCCGACGGCGAACTCGCGAACTCGTCGTGCGTCGGCTTCGGTCTCGAACGAATCGTCGGCGCGCTGTTCTCGCGTCACGGCATGGATCTTGCCGGTTGGCCGCAGAAGGTCCGCGACCGGCTGCTGACATGATCCGGCTCCTGCCCATCGACGCCGGCAGCTACGTGCGCAGCCCGCTGCACGGCGAGGACCGGGTGTGGCAGGAGACCAACTGCTACGTCGACATCTGGATCGAGACGCTGCACGCGCTCGGCCTCGACCCGGTGGCCGGTCTCGCCTTCACACTCTCCGCCGATTTCGACGGCGACCAGTGGCAGTTCATCAAGTTCCCGCTCGAAGACCTGCGGTCGCTCTATGGACTCGGCGTCTCGGAACTCAACCCGTGGAAGGGCCTCGAGCACCACATCGTCGAGCAGCTCGAGATGGGTCGGCTGCTCACGGCCGAGGTGAACTCGTACTTCCTGCCCGACACGGCCGGCGTCGCCTACAAGATCGAGGACGTGAAGTCGTCGATCGTGGCGAACGTGCTCGATCCCGACGCACGCCGGCTCGGCTACTTCCACAACGCCTCGTACTTCGAACTCGAGGGCGACGACTACGACGGACTGTTCCGCGGCGCCGGCGGCCGAGCCAACGCGTTGCCGCCCTACGTCGAACTCATCCGCCTCGAGGGCATGATCCGCCGCGAGGGCGCCGACCTGACCGAGCACGCGGTCGAGCTGGTTCGCGACCATCTCGCGCGTCGGCCGTCGGTGAGTCCGGTCCAGCGCATGGCCAAGCGATTCGACGAGGATGTCGAATGGCTCGGATCACAGGGGATGGAGATGTTCCACCTCTACGCGTTCGCCACGGCGCGGCAGTGCGGCGCGACCGCGGAACTCGCCTCGTCGCTCTGCGAGTGGTTGACCGATCGCGACATCGACGCTGCGGCGTCGCGCGATTCGTTCGCCCGTGTGTCGTCGACCGCGAAGGCCGTCCAGTTCAAGTTCGCCCGTCTCGCCGCGGGACGACAGGTCGACGTTGCGCCGCTCTTCGAGGAGATGGACCGCGACTGGACCTCGGCCTTGGACGCCCTCACCGATCTCGTCGGGTGACCTCGTGGACCTGACCGACTGGGCGTGTCGAGCGGTCGCGCCCGGATCGGTGACCGACCCCGAGGGCCTGCACGGCCTCGCTGACGACGACGGCTCGTGGATTCCGGCGCAGGTACCGGGCACGGCTGCATCCGCGCTCGACGCGGCGGACCGCGGCGGAGCCGACGATCCCGACCGCGACGACTGGTGGTTTCGCTGCACGTTCGCCGGGCCCGACGGCGACGCTCGTCACCGGCTCTGCTTCGACGGTCTGGCGACGTTGTGCCAGGTCTGGCTGAACGGATCTCTCGTCCTCACGACCGACAACATGTTCCGCTCGTTCGCGGTCGACGTGTCCGACCTACTGGCGTCCGAGAATGAGCTGGTCATCCGCTGCGAATCGGTGAGCGCCTCGCTCGCCGGTCGGAAGGGCCGCCCGCGCTGGAAGACCAATCTCGTCGAGGACCAACGGCTCCGACTCGTGCGCACCACGCTGTTCGGCCGACAGGCGGGATGGTCCGGAT
>JAYTFP010000186.1:0-8970 GCA_043734285.1 Acidimicrobiaceae bacterium | reverse complement strand
TGATAGCGAAGGGCACGCGAGGAAACCTGCTGCAGCTGCACCCCGACCTTCCGAACGTGTTCGACGCTTGGGACCTCGATGAGTTCTACCGCCGTCAGGTGACCGACCTCACCGAGGTCGAGTCGATCGAGGTGCTCGATGCCGGGCCACTGGTCGGCCGAATTCGCGTGACGCGACGGTTCCGATCGTCTCGCGTCGTGCAGACCCTCGAGCTGCGGCCTGGCTCGCGTCGCCTCGACGTGCACTGCGAAGTTGACTGGCAGGAGCGCGATCATGTCTTGAAGGTTGCGTTCCCGCTCGCGATCCACACGACCGAGATGTCGCGGGAGATCCAGTTCGGACACGTCCGCACCCCGATCCACACGAACACCAGCTGGGACGAAGCCCGGTTCGAGGTCTGCGCACACCGCTGGGTCGACGTGTCCGAGTCGCGATTTGGCGTCGCGCTGCTCAACGACTCGAAGTACGGCTACGACGCGACGCGTACCCGCTCACCCGAGGACGACTCGACGTCGACGACCGTTCGACTCACGCTGCTGCGCGGGGCGCAGTACCCCGATCCTTTCGCCGATCAGGGTCATCACGAGTTCACCTACTCGCTGTTCTCGCACGCAGGTGACCTGCAAGAAGGCGATGTTGTCGAGGAGGGCTACCTTCTCAACATTGCGCCGCGGGTGGTTCCGGCTGGTTCAGGGGTCGGGGCGCCAGCGCTCATACACATCAACAACCACTCGGTCGTCATCGAGACGGTGAAGCTCGCCGACGATGGTTCGGGCGACGTGGTCGTGCGGTGCTACGAAGCCGACGGCGGCCGCACGACGGCGACGATCACCGCCTCGTTCGAGTTCGAGGCGGTTGAAGTCACCGATGTGCACGAGCGGCCGAACGCCTCGATTCCGGTCGTGCCCCTCACGCGGGACCACAACGGCGTGAGTTTTCCGATCCGCCCGTTCCAGATCGTGACGCTGCGCATCCGAAGGTGACCGTTCCACATCGATTGGTGTGAATTCCGCGCCGATTTCGCGCCGCGATTCGCACCAATCGGTCGGGCCGTGGCGTGGCCGGTCAGTCGTCGTCGGTGAGATCGCGCAGCTCGGCGTAGGCCTCGCGGATCGCTTCGCGGTCGACGCCATGTCTCGGCTCGACGATCTGTGGCACACCGAGTTGCCATTGCGCGCGCACCTCGTCCGGTGCCCGCCCGAGCAGCGCGGCCGCCGCCTGAGCACACGCGCCGGTCGCCCCGGCCTCGTCGATGACGGGCACGACCACGGCGCGGCCGGAGAGGTCGGCCAACGTCTGATGAGCGATCGCTGATCGGGCGCCACCGCCGGTCACGAGGATGCGCCCGCTCGTCGCGGTCATCTCGCTCAGCGCGTCGAGTCCGTCGAGCAACCCGCAGATCACGCCATTGAACGCAGCTCGCGCGAGCTGCTCGCGCGACACGTCGGAGCGCAGCCCACCGAGCACGCCGGTGGCGCCCGGCCGGTTCGGCGTGCGCTCGCCGTCGAAGTACGGGAGCAGCGTGACGCCCGATCCATCGGCGGGCGCGCTCGCGGCGAGGTCGTCGAGCCCGTCGTGGTCGACGCCCAGCAGACGCGCCACCGCGTCGAGAACCTTCGTCGCGTTGAGCGTGCAGACCAGAGGAAGGTAGCGGCCGGTCGCGTCGGCGAAGCCCGCGACAGCGCCGGTCTCGTCAGAGGTCGGCCGGTCGGACACCGCGTAGACCGTGCCCGAGGTGCCGAGCGAAACCACCACGTCACCGACGCCGACTCCGAGTCCCAGCGCGGCGGCCATGTTGTCGCCGGTCCCCGGAGCGACGGCGACCCGTCCCCACGCGCCGACCTGCTCGTTCACGCCGCCGACTCGCGGCAGCATCGCGGACCAGTCAAGTGATTCGTCGACGATCGACAGCAGATCGAACCGGTACTCACCGTCGTGGGGTGACCAGTAGCCCGTGCCCGAGGCATCGCCGCGGTCGGTGACGAACTCACCGCACAACTGCAGCGTCAGCCAGTCGTGGGGCAGGCACACCCGCGCGAGGCGCGCCCATGCCCCCGGCTCGTGTCGGTGGAGCCACGACAACTTCGCGATCGTGAACGCGGCGACGGGGACCGATCCGCACGCTGCCGCCCACGCCGCAGCGCCGCCCTCGAGCTGATGCGTCAGCCATGCCGCGTCGGGCGCCGACTCGGTGTCGTTCCACAACTTCGCCGGCCGGATCACCTCACCGTCCGCGTCGAGCGTCACCATGCCGTGCTGCTGAGCGGCGACGGCGATCGCGGCGACCGCGGGCGCGCCCGACGAAGTCGTCACGCCCTCGAGCGCCCGGCCCCACGCGGTGTCGAACGCGGTCCACCACGCGGACGGATCCTGCTCGGAACGCGGCGGTGTCGCGACCGGGTGCGACGCGATGCCCGACGAGATCAGCGCACCCGAATCGGCGTCGCGGATCTCGACCTTGGTCGATTGGGTGGAGCTGTCGACGCCGGCGACGAGGGGCATCGCAGCATCGTGCCAGACCGCGACCGATTCAGCTGGCTTCGAGCAGCGGGATTCCGATGAGTCGGATGTTGCGCTGGATCTGTCCGATCCGCGCTTCCGACCGCCGCGTCGCCGTCGCGATCTCGGCCAACGTGTCACCGCGTGCGCGACGTCGAGCCACGTTCTGCTCGGACGATGAGAGCGCGCTCATGAGCCGGCCGATGTCGTCGGATGCCATGACCCGCGCCTCGACGTCGGCACTCGGATCGATCACCGAGGCGTTCTCGTCGAGCACGTCGGTGTCGCGACATTGGCGGAGCGCGTCGATCACCGCGCCGCGAGCTCGGCGGTAGCACCAGTGCCATCGCGAGCCGCGACCGTCGAATCGTCCCATCGCCTGCCACGCGCCGACCATCGCGATCTGTCCGACCTCGTCCGCGTCGAGTGGGTGGTGACGGCGTCGCGACCACGACTGCGTCGTGCGCGCGACGTCGACGAGCAGTGCCTCGTCGTCACGCGACAACTGGTGTTGCGACAGCCTGGGGAACATCGGGAAGACCTCGGGGACGCGCGAGGGCACACGAGTTTCCGCCCCAGCAGGTGGCCAGTCTTCCCCACGCCGTGCCCCAAACGCCAGCGGTCCGAGTGCAGATTCCCTACAGATTCTGTGCAGATTCCTCTCGATTGTCGATGCGGCGGGTGATTTTGGAAGGCTGACCCGATGGCCGACGTCACGATCTTCCACAACCCGAACTGCTCCACCTCGAAGTACGCCCTCGTCACCGCCGACGAACTCGGCGTCGAGGCGGATGTCGTGAAGTACATGACCGCCGCCCAGCGCCCGACGGCCGATCAGCTCCGAACGCTGGTCTCGCAACTCGAGGATCCGGTCACAGACCTGGTCCGGCGCGACGCCAATTTCGAGAAGTTGGGGCTGCACGACGCCGACGTCGCGACCGCCGACCAGGTCGTGGCGGTGCTGGCGGCGCATCCCGAGCTCCTGCAGCGGCCGGTCATCGTGCGCGGCGGGCGGGCGATCATCGGGCGCCCCAAGGATCGGGTCGCTCACTTCCTTTCGTGAGGGAGCATCTCATGATCGACGACGGCCGCTACAGGCCACGTTGTTGATTCTCAGTACATTTCGGTACTCTCGGCCGGATGGGGGAGGCGGAGATCGAGATCGTGGACGACGGATTCGATGACGCCCCCGACGAGGCGCCCGACCGCAGCGGGCGCATTCTCGTGGCGATCGTGGCCGTCGTCGCCCTCGCACTCCTCGCGTCGCTGGTGGTGCTCCTCAATGGCGACGACCGCGCAGCGCGTGACCTGGGTGCCGACCGTCCGGTGATCACCGGCGCCACGACCGGCACGACCGAATCGACGACTGAGACGCCGACGACTGCCGACACCTCGACGGTCCCGCCGACGACTGAGACGCCGACGACTGAGACACCGACGACAGTTGTTCCGACGACGGAGCCGCCGACCACGACGCCCTCGTCGCTGCCCGCGGGATGGGTCCTCTACTCGTCACCCGACGGCCACTTCACCGCGCCGCTGCCCGCCGAGCCGGCGGTCAGCCACGACACGGCGGTCGGCCAGGGCGGGGTGACGCGCACCGAGTACACCGTCGGCGGGCCGGCACGCACCACCATCACAGTCGACGTGACGCCGGTCGGAGGCGATGCCGAACGCGATCCGTTCCTCACGAGCGTGATCGAGCGGGCACGGGTGCAGCTCGCCAGCAAGAGCTCGATCTCCGAGCCGCCGTTCGACGTGCCGGGCGGGCGAGCGCAGGACGCCGTCTTCACGATCGCCGGTGGTCAGTTCCGCCTGCGCGCCGAGTACGTGGGCGCAACGCTCCATGTGATCTCGATCGCCGTGCCTCAGCGCGTCATCGACGACGCCGGGGTGACCACCGCGCTGCGTGTCGTCACTGACGGCTACCGCGCCGCGACCTGACGGCTCGTCGCTGGTCGGGGCGGGGTACGGATCGGGTAGCGTCACGCCCGACGACCCACCGATTCGCATGAAAGAGGACTCCACATGGCGTTCGAACTCCCCCCGCTGCCCTACGCAATGGACGCGCTGGCCCCCCACATCTCTGCCGAGACGCTCGAGTTCCACTACGGCAAGCACCATCAGACCTACGTGACGAACCTCAACAACCTGACGGCCGGCACGGATCACGAGAACTCGTCGCTCGACGACGTGATCATGGCGGCCGACGGTCCGCTGTTCAACAACGCGGCGCAGATCTGGAATCACACCTTCTACTGGAACTCGATGGCACCCAACGGTGGCGGTGCGCCCAGCGGCGCCGTGGCCGACGCGATCAACTCGGCGTTCGGTTCGCTCGAGGGATTCACCACCAAGTTCGCCGAAGCAGCGACGACCCAGTTCGGATCGGGCTGGGCCTGGCTGGTCGACGCCGGCTCGGGTCTCGAGATCATGAAGACGGCGAATGCCGACCTGCCGATGAAACACGGCGCCAAGGCGCTGCTCACCATCGACGTGTGGGAGCACGCCTATTACATCGACTATCGCAACGCTCGTCCGAACTACATCAAGACGTTCAACGAGAGCCTGATCAACTGGGATTTCGTGGCGGCGAATCTCGGCTGATCCGTTCGACGACGCCGGCCGCGTCGTCGCGTAGTTCGTCCCACGCCACGTCGTACACATCCAGTTCGGGGTGTTCCGCGCGGTAGTGCGTCGCGCGCGCCAGCATCACGTCGAGGCGCCACTCCCAGTACTTCGCGAGCTGCTCCGGCGCGACCCGGTCGGACGATTCGCGTCGTCGGCGGGCCACTGTGTCGACCCACTCGGCGAGCACCGCGTCAGGATCGCGGTGGACCTGCACGATGACCGCGTCGGGGAACGCGTTCGCGATGGCGCCGAGTTGCTCGACGTGCTGCCAGCCCTCGATCACCCAGCGGTCGGATGGATCGGACGGTCCCTCGCCGTCGAGCACCTGCAGGGTGGTGCGGAGACGCTGGTAGGCGTGTGTGAGATCGGCTGAGTCGTACCACTCGGCGAACGCGGGGACGTGCCAGTCGACCTCGAACTCCATCGACGCGAGGCTCGGCGCGAGGAGGTCGTGGTCTGTGGGCGGGGCGCGGGATCCGGGCTCGTCGGCGAGTCGGTCGCGGAGGAGTGATCCTCCCGCGTGCGGCAGTCCGATGATCACGATCGGGGTCGCGACCGGCGCGTCGACGATTGCCGAACGCTCTTCGAGGAGTTGCTCCTGCCTGGCCCGTGCAACGAGCGCGTCGACGAGTCGTCTCCGTGCCCGCACTCGCCCGACGGGATGCACGTGCGCGTCGCGTTCGAGCGACCGACAGAGGATCTCGAGCGGCTCTGCGAAGTCCATCGGCCCGAAGTCGGCGAGCCCGCTGACGCGCATGGCCCGGGTCACGACCTGGTGCGACTCGAGGCCGACGAACGTGGCAGCGAGGGGTCGGGCGAGGCGGTGCCAGAGCGGCGCGTCCTCGTCGGTCGTCGCGGGGTCCATCGTCGTTCGACCGTACTCGGGGCGTGGCAGGCTGGGGCCATGAGCGAGCAGCCCCAGGGTCGAGCGGGGGACGCCTACCTCGTGAAGCCCGATGCCGGTCCCGGTCCCGGTGTCTTGGTGCTGTCGTCGTGGTGGGGTCTCGACCGCTTCGTGAAGGATGTGTGCGAGCGGCTGGCGGATCAGGGATTCACCGCGCTGGCTCCCGATCTGATGGGCGGCGTCCTGCCCGACATCGCGGCCGAGGCCGAGATCGAGCTCGCGGCGAACGATCCGAACGTCACGGCCGCGCTGCTGCTGTCGAGCGTTGCGGCGCTGAGGTCGCAGACCGATGATCCCGAGGGGCCGGTCGCCGTCGTCGGCTTCTCGATGGGGGCGTCGTGGGCGATGTGGCTGGCGACGCGCCAGCCCGAATCCGTGTCGCGTGTCGTCCTCTACTACGGCACGCAGCACATCGACTTCGCGGATCTGAAGGCGCCCGTGTTGGGGCACTTCGCGGAACACGACGACCTGGTCGACGAGGACGAGGTCATCGAGATGCAGGCGCACCTGCTGTTGCTCGAGCGAGACGTCGAGTTCCACCGCTACCCCGACACGGGCCACTGGTTCGCCGAGGAGTCGCAGCCCGACTGCTACGCGCCCGAGGCCGCCGACCTCGCCTGGCTGCGCACGCTCGAGTTCCTCCGCCGCGAGTAGCCGCGGCTCCGAGCGGGCCGCGGGCTGCAGCGTTCGTCAGACGATCGTGTGAGCCCGAGGCCGGCGGTCAGAGCACGACCCGAGTCGCAAGTACGCGCCGCCATTCCACGCCTCGCCGAAATTGGCTCAGGTCGGCCGCAGCTTCTCCAACTGCTCGACCGCTGCGACTGCGTCGGCTTGACGGAGATAGACGCAGCCGCACCCCCAGACCCTTGATCCGCGCTTGCCGGCCTTTCGACCTGGAACCAGATGTTCCACATGAACCGGAACCGACTGGCGCGTAACGGGCCCACTTCGCTCCACGCGAATCGCCACGTCCCGACTGGAAGGCGGATCACGAGGCCGTGGTCATCGCCCACAACACCGATGCGCGTGAACCTCCAGCACCCAGCGAGCATGAGCACCGACAAGGCCACGCCAAGGAGACCTTGCACCGAGGTCTGCGGCACTCCTTTGGCGTAACCGGTCAGGATGCCGACTGCTATCGCCCTGAAGCCGATTGCCAGCACCAGGCATGCGGCCACCATGCCGACTCGGAGTCCGCTCTGTCCCTGAATCACCACCTCGGAACCCCCGCCTTCGTGGCGAGCCGGCTCATCTGGCGGCCCGGTCACCAGAGCTGGTCGGTGTAGGTGTCGGTGCCGACGATCGTGGGGATGAACGGTGCCGCGAGCGCGACGGTCGCGAGTCCTGAAGCGTCGACTGCCGCGCCGTAGGCGATGAACCGGTCCCAGCAGGTGGCCGGGTCGACGTCGAGGAAACAGACCTGCATCGATCGCGCCGGCGTGCCGGGACCCGATCCGAGCTGCATCGGCGACAACTCGCCGGCCGGAGTGCGGGGGATGATCGGGCGCCACGACGTGACCATCGCGACCGGCGAGTCGACACTGAGCAGCAGGGCACGGCCCTCGGCCTCGAACCACTCGTCGAACTGCGTGTGCTTGACGCCCTCGGCGCGGTCGACGTGGATCGACACCAATCCCGCGAATCGATGGTCGAGCGCGAGCTCGACGGGCACGCCGTCGGGGTCTCGATACGACGCGCCCTGATACGTGTAGAGCACGGTGTGCGCGTGGGTGCGCTCGTCGAAGCCGCGGCCATCCGCGTAGAGCTTGAAGACCTGCTCGGTCGACCATGCGAAGTGCTCGGGCCAGTGCTCCTTCTCGACCCAGTAGGTCGCCAGGTAGCTGCCGGCGTCGACCGGTGTCGCGACAGCCGAGTCGGCGGGGAAGCGCAGATCCTTGTACGCGCGGGGTGCGACCCATCGTCCGCCGGCGAGGATCCACGGCCCGACCATGCAGCCGCCATAGAAGTGATCGCGCTCGTACCAGCGGTTGTAGGCGACCTCGTGGCCGCGGTTCGGATCGACCAGCGTGTACAACATCGCGCCGAGCTTCACGGGGTAGTCGTCCATGGCGCTACCGTACCTGACGGTCCGTCAGAAACAGGCTCCTGCGGGGGTCCGGGGGAGTAGTCATGCGATTCACCGACAAGGTCGTGCTGATCACCGGCGCGGCCTCGGGCCTCGGCCGTGCGACCGCCCTGCGCTTCGCCGCCGAGGGGGCTGCGGTCGTCGGTCTCGACCTCAACGAGGACGGACTCGCCGAGACGGTGTCGCTCGCCGCCGGCGCGGCAGGATCGATCTCGACGCGCCGCTGCGACATCTCGAATCGTGGCGAGGCGCACGCCGCGGTGGCTGAGTGTGTCGAGGCGCATGGTCGGCTCGATGTGCTCGTCAACGTGGCCGGCGTGCTGCGCCAGGGTCACGCCGTCGACGTCACGCAGGCCAACTGGGACCTCGTGATCGGCGTCAACCTGGGCGGCACGTTCTGGATGTGCCAGGCGGCGATCCCGCACTTGATCGAGTCGAAGGGCAACATCGTCAACATCGCGTCGAACACCGGCCTGATGGGTGGTGCGTACACCGCGCTCTACAGCGCATCGAAGTCGGCGGTCGTCGGTCTGACCCGCTCGCTCGCGATGGAGTTCATCAAGACACCGGTGCGCATCAACGCGGTCGCGCCGGGCGGCATCTCGACGCCGATGGCGCATGGCACCGACCTCCCCGCCGACGCCGACTGGAAGCTCATCGCTCCGCTCATGGGGTTCCGTGCGATGTCCGAGCCTGAAGACATCGCCGCGGTGATCCTGTTCGTCGCGTCGCCGGACGCCGCGGCGATGCACGGGTCGATCGTCTCGGCCGACTCCGGCCTCACCGCCGGCTGACCCGCGCCGCGCCCTCGCTCAGGCGCGGTAGCGCTGCTGAGCGGCGTGGATTTCCG
>JAYTFP010000185.1:0-15775 GCA_043734285.1 Acidimicrobiaceae bacterium | reverse complement strand
AACCGACGACCCAGGAGCAGCCCTCGCCACTCCCGGGTCAGATGCCGACCTGGCAGCTCGCGCAGCCGCCGGTGACCGAGCCGCCTTCGCAGAGATCTACGACCGCCACTCCGACCGGATCTACACGATGTGCTCGCACATGCTCCGCGATCGCGACGAGGCGGCCGACTGCGCCGGCGATGTCTTCCTGCTCGCGGCCGAACGGATCGGCCAGCTCCGTGATCCGTCCCGACTCCGCCCCTGGCTCCATGCCATCGCCCGACACGAGGTGTACCGGCGCTCGAAGCGCCGATACCGCACCGTCCCCATGGATGACATGGACGATGTCATGAACGCCGACGTGATGCACGACGACCACGACTCCGACGGTCCCGACGCGACCGAGCTGCGCCGGATCCTCGACGAGGCCGCCGCCGGGCTCGACGATCGCGACCGCATGGTCCTCGAGCTCTCGCTCGATGCCGGGCTCGAGGGCGACGAACTGGCCGCGGCCCTCGGCGTCACCACCGCCAACAGCTACGTCATGGTCCATCGGATGCGAGAGCGTCTCGAGCGAGCGGTCGGCGCCGTCCTTGTTGCCCGGCACGGCCAGAAGGACTGCACCGAACTCGCCCAGGTGCTCGACGGATGGGACGGTCGCTTCACGGTGATCATCCGCAAGCGGGTCTCGCGCCACATCGACGGCTGCGACGTGTGCACGCGACGCCGTAAGGCAGCGCCGGCCGCCCTCCTGTCGGCTGGTCCCGCTCTGGCCGCCCCGAAAGCGATGCGCGATCGGGTCCTGGGCAACCTGCAGCTCGTCGCGTACCACGGACCCGCGTGGTCGTCCGATGGCTTCCCGCCGGCCGATCCGATCGACGCGACGCAGCCGATGAAGCGACGGGCGCTCGTCGGCGCGATCGCGTTGATCATCCTGCTCGGCATCGGGGGTGTCGGCGTGGGGGTCGGGGCCGGGTGGTTCGACCCGAACGCCGAACCCGTGGTCGCCACGGCCGACACCTCGACGACGACCACGGCCGTGACCACGACCACCGAAGCGTCACCGCAGAGCTCGACGACCGTCGAGATCGCCGCGCCGCCGGCCACCACCACCACCACGACGACGACGCGCTCGACCACGACGACGACCGCTCCACCTCGAACCACCACGTCGACAACGACCAGCACGACGACGTCGACCACGACCACAACGACCCCCGGCAGGTCGGTCCCACCAGTGGTGATCGACGTCACCGGCCCAGACCGCTTCGACAGCGGCGGAACGTGCACGGTCAGCGCGACCGTGACCACCCCGTCGCCGCTCGCCAGCGTCAAGGTCTGGTGGCAGGACTCAGCGACCGGCCTGCGGTCGTCGCAGACGATGGCGCTCCTGCGGTCGAGGTGGACCGCGAACGTGTCAGTGGGAACGGGCCACCAGGCCGTCACGTGGTGGGTCACCGCGGTCGACGCGAAGGGACTCTCGGGAAGCTCGCCTCAGCGCGACTCGACTGTTTCGGGCGGCAACGGCTGCCTCTATCCGCTCAACTGATGGCCGATCGGATCGCTCTCAGGCGGGCTTGAAGACCATCAGGAACACGATGACGACCAACGCGACGTTGAGTCCGCCGGCGATCGCGCCGACGTCGTGGCCGAGCTTCTTCATTCGCTCCAGCTGCGGCGGCGGACCCTCGCTCGGCGGACCATCGACGATCTCACGTTGCAGTGCGAGCAGTTGCTTGACCCGCGGACGCAGCAGCGCGTGGGACGCGCCCAGCGCAACGATGTAGAGCGCGATGCTGAGCGACACCCATGTGGCCGACATCTCGATCGCCTTATCGCTCAGTCCGACGAGGCCGAACCCGAACACCGCCGTCGCGAGGATGAACCACTCGGCGACCTTGGTGCTCAGCCAGAAGTTGGTCTCCATCGCCGCGAGTGCGTGTGCCGGCGGCAGAGTGCGAGCGCGCGAGGCGAACACGCCGTTCAGCTGCACCGCGCCGAATCCGATGATCGCCGCGAGGATGTGCAGCACGAGGAAGAAGTCGTAGATGTTGCTTCCGATTCCGATGTCCACGTCGGCCTCCTGTCGTCGGGTGGCACGAGAGCCTGCGCCGAGAGGCGGCAGGCTCCATCGAGGGAGCGTACCCGTCGTACCCGTCGCCCGCCTCAGCCGTAGCGGACCGGATGCGCGATGACACCGTCGGCCACTGTGCCCCGCGCCGCGAAGTGTTCGAGCGCGATGGCCTCGGCGCGGCTCAACACCGGCGCGACCGGCACGCCTTCGCTCAGCAGCACCGCGACGAGTTCATCACGCCCGCGCGTGACGATCGTCGTCGCCAGACGAGCCCGCAGCGCCGCACCTTGCGCGGCTCGACTCGTGACATCGAGATCCGCGACGTCATCGAGTGCGAGGGCGCGGCACAACGACCGCCAGAACGGGTCCTCGGTCACGATGCCGAGCGACACCGACCCGTCGGCGCACGCGAACGTGCCGTACCCGGGGAAGTTTCCGGATGCCCCGTCGCCGCTGGTCAGCTCGCCGCCGGACTCGGGTGCGGCCCAGGTCACGAGCACGTCGGCCATGCTCACGTCGATGCGCTCGCCCTCGTAACGATCAGCGCCGACGAGGCCACGACGCGTCAGAGCCGCGCAGATCGACAACGCGGCGAACGCTCCGCCCGCAAGATCGGCGACCGGGAGCGCTGAGCTCGCGCCGGCCGTCTCGACGCCACCCGTCCCGGCACCACCCAGTGTCCCCGCCCACGCCTGATAGTTGATGTCGTGGCCCGACGCGTCGGCCAACGGACCCACCTGCCCGAATCCGCTGATCGAGCAGTGGATCACTCTCGGATTCGCGGCGAGCGCTGCGGTCGCGTCGACGCCGAGACGCGCTGCCACGCCGGGCCGGAATCCCTCGAGAACCACATCGCACGACGCGAGCAGCGACACCAGCTCGGCGCGACCGGCGTCACTCTTGAGATCGATCTCGATGATCTGCTTGCGATGGTTGAGCGTGCGATAGAGCGAGGTGAACACGCGCATCGGATCGCCGCCGGGCGGCTCGATCTTGGTGACGGTCGCGCCGAGCTCCGCGAGCAATTGCGCTGCGTACGGTGCGGGCCGCCAGATGCCGAGATCCAGCACGCGTACCCCGACGAGTTGCTGATCGGCCGACATCCCCCCAGCTCAGCAGATCACGCGGGGTAAACCGCGATCTCGGTGGCCTTGCAGCTCGCCCAGACCCGGGACCCGGCCGCGAGCGACAGCGCCCGCACCGCCTGGGGGGTGACGTCGACGAGCAACGTCAAGTCGTCGGCGACCTTCACGCGGGCGCGGACTCGATCATCGCGTTGATCGAGGTGCTCGATGGTGCCCTGCCAGACATTGCGCGCACTGCCCTGCGGAGGTTCCGCGTGCAACGCAATCGCGTTCGGACGGATCACCACGAATGCGGCACCCGGGGCCGTCAGGCTTGCGCTGGTCGCCACTTCGGTGCCGCCGAGGAGCACGACCTGCCGGTCGGCGGCGACACCGCGTAGCAGATTCAGGCCCAGGAGCTCCGCTGCGTAGGCCGACCTGGGGCGGTCGCGTAGTTCGTCGAGCGAGCCGTCCTGCGAGATCCTGCCGTCGTCGATGATCGCGGCGCGGTCGGCGAGCGCGAACGCGTCGAGCGGATCGTGGGTCACGAGGATCGTCGGTCCCGCGAAGTCGCCGAGAAACCGGCGGAGGTCGCGCCGCACCTCGTGACGCGTGCCGGCGTCGAGTGCCGCGAGCGGCTCGTCGAGCAACAGCGCCGATGGGTCGGGGGCCAACGCACGGGCGAGGGCGACACGCTGCCGCTGCCCGCCGGAGAGCGCCGCGGGACGGTCCGACGCGAACGCGGCGAGGCCGACCCGCTCGAGCCATTCGCTCGCAACCGACCGAGCATCGGATCGTGACCTGCCCGACGCGCGCAGGCCGAAGGCGACGTTGTCGACGACGGTCAGGTGCTCGAAGAGCAGATAGTCCTGGAACACCATGCCGATCGAACGTCGCTCGGTCGGCACCCAGGTCGCACTCTCGCTGTCGTCACAGGTGACACCGCCGATCTCGACATGACCGCGGTCGATGTCGACGAGGCCGAGGAGACATCGCAGCATCGTGGTCTTGCCGGATCCGTTCGGTCCGAGGAGTGCGAGCACCTCGCCGTCGGCGACCGAGAGCGCGACGTCGACGCGCAGTGCGCCCAACGTCAGCTCGAATGCCGCGTCGAGGCTCATGGACGTTGCAGCCATCGGTCGCGCAGCGCGGCGATCACCGCGACCGAGGTGACCAGCATCACCAAGCTCAGCGCGATCGCGAGTTCGGGTCGCGCCTCGAGCGCGAGATACACGGCGAGCGGCAGGGTCTGCGTGCGCCCGACGATGTTGCCCGCGAACGTGATCGTCGCGCCGAACTCGCCCAGAGCGCGGGCCCACGCGAGGACACCACCGGCGATCACCGCGGGACGGATCGATGGCAGGGTGATGCGTCGGAACACCATCCATCGGCTGGCGCCGAGCGCGCTCGCCGCCTCTTCGACCCGCGGGTCGAGCGAGCGGAGGGCGGCCTCGACGGTGATCACGAAGAACGGCATCGCGACGAATGTCTCAGCCATCACCGCGCCGAACGTCGAGAACGTGAGCTGCACGCCGAACCAGTCGTAGAGCCGGCTTCCCACGAGTCCCCGGCGGCTGAAGGCGGCGAGGAGCGCGACGCCACCGACCACCGGGGGGAGGACCATCGGCAGGAGTACCAGCGCGCGGAAGATCGGCTTGGCCCGCAGACGCATCCGTGCCAGCACCCAGGCCAGCGGGATGCCGAACAGCACCGACGCGGCCATCGCCGCGGTCGAGCACACGAGCGACAGGCGAAGGGCGCTCACCGCTGCGGTCGAGGTCAGGTCAGACGCGAGGTGACCCCAGCGCACCTGCCGGAGCAGCCCGACCAGCGGCAGCACGAAGAAGAGGATCGCGAATGCAGCCACCGTGACGACCGGCCAGGGCGGCCGCCACCGCTCGCGGCTCACGGGCTGAGGAAGCCCGCTGCTCGCAATTCGCGCTGCGCATCCGGCGAGTTGACGAACTGCACGAATGCGCGGGCGAGCGCCTTGTTCGTCGACGCGGACACCGTGGCGATCGGGTAGATGGCGACCGCGTTCTGGTCGGTCGGAATCGACACGACCTGCACTTTCGAGCCGGCAGCCTTCGCATCGGTCACGTAGACGACACCCGCGTCGGCGTCACCCGGTGACACCGCGGTCAGCGTTGCCTTCGCGTTCTGTCCCCGCGTGATGCTTGCGGTCGGGATCGTCACGCCTGCCTTGCCGAGGATCTGCGCGGCGTACTTGCCACACGGCGCGGTCTCGGCGCACAGCGCGACGACGTGCTGCTGGGCGAGGTCGGCGACGGCCGTCACGTGCGTCGGATTGCCCGGCTTGGTGACGATGGCGAGCTGGTTCTTCGCGAAGGTGACCGGCGCACCGTCGATCAACTTGGCATCGGAAAGTTTCGTCATCGTCGCGTTGTCGGCCGATGCGAACACGTCGGCAGGGGCGCCCGAGATGATCTGTGTCGCGAGTGTGCCCGACGAATCGAAGTTGAACGTGATCGTCATGCCCGGGTGTGCCGTCTCGAACTCCTTGCCGAGCGCGGGGAACGTCCCGGTGAGCGACGCCGCCGCGGAGACCACGATCGATCCGCCCACCGAAGTGACCGTCGTCGTCGACGTCGCGGTGTCGTCGGAACAGCCGGCCACCGAGGCGCCGGTCGCCACGACGACTGCGATCGCGATCAATCGGCGGAAGGGAACGGGGAGCAGGTGGTTCACGAGTCGTTCGCCCTTTCGTTGCGTGACGGTGGAACTTCGATGATCACGGTGGTCGACTTGATGGCTGCCGTTGCCAGGTCGCCCGGTTCGAGACCCATCTCGTCGAGCGCCTCTCGGGTCATGAGCGACACGATGCGGTAGCCGCGGGCGTTCACCTCGACGATCGCCGTGAGCGTGTCGCGCTGCACTCGGGTGACGATGCCGGTCAGTCGATTCCTCGCCGACTGGGCAAGGACCGAATCGGGTTCGAACGGCAGCGGCTGCGCGTCGAGATAGCGGGCGAGTTCAGCCCCTGCGACGAGGCGATGCCCACCGGCCGACCGGGTGGTCGACAACCGACCCTCGTCGCACCAGCGCCGAACCGTTTCGGTGCTCACCCCGAGGAGCGCTGCGATCTCGCTCGTTCCGTAGTCACGCACGAGCAGATGTCTAGCAGAACCACATATTCAGGAGTTATTGGTTTCATCAACGACTCAAACATGGGATTGCGCAGGGCAGCCCGACCGCTAGAGTCGCCCTGTGTCACGCCTCAACCGTCCCGCGAAGTGGGCGATCGGCATCGTCGCCACGATCGCCGTCCTCGGCCTCATCGGCGTCGTCGGGTCGTTCGTCTACATCCACTTCATCAAGGATCCGGCGCCCGAGAAGTTGACGTTGTCGTCGCCGACGACTTCGTCCGGCAACTCGACAACCAGCGCGGCGAGCAATACCCCGTTCTCGGCCGACGGTACCTGGACGCCGACGAACGCATCGAAGGCCGGCTACCGGGTCAAGGAGAACCTCTTCGGGCAGAGCGCCGAGGCGGTGGGGCGCACCAACAAGGTGACGGGTGAGATGACGATCGCCGGCACCACCCTGACGGCCGCGAACTTCAGCGTCGACATGACCACCGTGACCAGCGACGACGACCGCCGAGACGGCCATTTCAACAACGACATCATGGACACGCCCGACTTCCCCTCGTCGACGTTCGTGCTGTCGTCGCCCGTCGACTTCGGGTCGGTGCCCGCCGAGGGCACGCCGGTCACCGCGAAGGCGACCGGCAAGCTCACGCTGCGCGGCAAGACGAGGGACGTCACACTCGACCTCAAGGCCGACCGCACCGGGGGTCACATCCGGGTCAACGGAAGTTTCAACATCCACTTCCCCGACTGGGGCATCCCGAATCCGACGATGGGCCCCGCGCGGGTCGGCGACGACGGCACCCTCGAATTCCTGATCGAGTTCGCGAAGAAGACCTGAGGCTCAGCGGCGGTACGTGTAGATCGCGTCGACGCTGAAGCCCATCCCGAAGATCAGCTTCACCTCGTTGGCCGTCGACGACACCTTCATCACCGAGGTCTTCTCCGCCGGTCCGCCGGTCACGTTGAGTTCGAGATCGGAGCGATCGAACACGATGCTGTCGGAGCGCGGCGAGATCGAGATGTTGATGTTGCCGGTCGATCCGCCGCCCCAGGTGATCGACGTGCCCTTTGGATCGATCGTCTGCGGGACCGTCCACTTGTAGTCACCGCGCTGGCCGGGGCCGAGAACGATCGCCGCAGTACCGGCGCGGTCGTCGACGGTCCAGTTGTTCCGCAGCTCGCCGACGGTGTGTGTGACGTCCACCAGCGTGAAGATGCCGGATGACGTGGGCGTGGTGGTCGTCGTCGAGCTCATTGTCGTGGTGGTGCTGCTGCTGCTGGAACTTCCCGCACCGGGCATCGGCTGGTCGGGTCCACCCTGTGGACCACTGGGCCGGCCGAACGGTTCGCCGTTGGTGATGTCGATGATCGTGATCACGTTGATGACCGTCGTGCTCGAGTTGATCACCGTGACGTTGCCGGGGCTGAAGCCCTGCCACTTCGGACCGGTGTACTTCGGCGACTTCGCCACCGCCGTCGGCGGCAGGAGTGGATTGCCGCACGCGCAACGCGCCCGCGGCACGCCGTGATCGTCGATGAGCACCGCCGTTCCCGCCTGCAGCACGCTCTGGTGCGTCGTCGCCTTGCCGTTCGCGAACCCGTGATTGGTCACCCGCGTGTCGCTACGCAGGACCACCGACGTGAGGCCGTTGATGTACTTGCCGAGATCGGCGACCGCGATCCCCTGCACGCCCGCCCAGGCGACGGCCTTCGCCGCGTCGCCGTTGAGGAAGTCGATCAGCTTCTGCTTGTCGCAGCTGTGCTGGTTGCGGGTGCCGCCGTAGAGACCGGGTGTGCTGCCGGAGCGGGCCGTGACCGCGACCGGGCCGCCGGACGTCGGCGCTCTCGGCGGCGCGGTCGTGAAGACGGGCGCGGTGGGCGCGGGACCCGACGCGGTCGCCGGCGCGAGGGTGACCGGCACGTCGGGCGCGACGGTCGACGTCGGCGCAGGTTCTGCAACCGACGCGGCGAACGGGTCTGCGCCGTTGTCGCCGGTCGGCTCGAGGAAGATCTCGCCGCCGCTGGGCGACGCGGTCGACGCTGTCGTCGACGTGCTGGTGTCATCCCGGGTCAGCGCGACGATCAGGCCCACCACGAGGGCGAGGATGATGACCACGCCGAGCGGGATGATCCACTTGGGCCGGTCATCGCTGTTGGGCTCAGGCACGGCCGGCGCAGTGCCGGCGCCGTCGTCGCTGCTCATGTCGGTACTCCCTCCGCCAGAGTCCGAGGGTACACAGCGAGCGGCTGAATGTCAGGGGTCTGAACAGGCGCAGGATCAGTTGGCGATCGGCACGATCGGACGGGTCGGCTGACCGCGGAGCGCCTCGGGATGCGGATAGTCATCGCTGTGTCCCAGCGCTTCATCCCAGATCGGCAGCACCAGCGACGACGCGTGTGCGCCACCCCGTCCGACCTCGTGCGACGCGCCCTCGACGACGGGGTTCTCGAAGCACCAGAACGGGTGATCGCGGCCCGGCGACGAGATCGACAGCCGCATCCTCGAGCCGGCCCGGAACACGTGAGCGAACGGATAGATCGGCAGGCGGAACGCGATCCACTCGCCGACCACGAGCGGTCGGCGATCTTCGACCGTGAACGTGTAGTCGACGCGCAACTCGTCGCTGTGGTCGGGGTCTTCGACGCGGTGCGCGGGTCGGTGCCATCCCGATTGCACCCGCTGTTCGAGACCGTCGGGGCGGATCTCGGTGATCGTCACCTGGACCGCGGTGTCGTCGGTGCCCGCGCGCAGGTGGAGCTCGACGTGGCCCGACCCGGCGACCACCAGCGGCGCCTCCAGCACGTCGGTCTCGTAGCCGACCCAGTGACCGTGTTCGAAGCGCGTCCAGTCCTTCTCGATCTCGGGCATGGGACGAGTGAAGCGATTGAGATCGCTGAGCAGATCGCGTGAATACGCCATCTCGCCGGCGTCGGGATCGTCGACGAACGAGTCGACGCCCTCGTCGGTGGGCGCTCCGTCGGCGAGCCGCCCCCCGGCCGCGAGCCACCAGCGGCGCGGCGCGACGCCGGGAGGCGGGAAGGACGACGTCGACACCTCGAACCGGTGCCCGGTCGCGCCGATGACGTCGGGACCCGCACCACTCTCGAACAGCAGTCGGACCCTCGGCTCGGCCGTGAACTCGGCGAAGGCGGCAACGAAGTCGTCGCCGTGGTGGGTGAAACGGTCGGGCTCGAGCGGCGAGTCGTACCCGAACACTTCCTGGAACTGACTCGGCGCGAACATACGGATGAGGTCGGGCACCTGAGGAATGCGATGCGCGACGTGGAACGACAGGAACTCGTACCAGCGCAACAGCACCATGGGGCTGTAGCCGTCGGGGTGATGCCCGTTGAACCCGATGAAGCGCATGTCGGGCGACGAGTCGAACGCGTCGACCATCGAGGCGAAGCGGCTGCCGGTCTGCTCATCCTGCCAAGCGCCCGTCATGTACACGGGCACGTCGATGCGGTGCACCCGGGTGCCGATGCGCCGCGACTCGGAGATCGGGCCGAAGTGTTCGATCGCGCGGCCGCCGCGCTCGAAATCGAGATTCTGTGTTCGGATGAGTTGGTTGTCGCGGGCGATCTCGTCGCCGGCGTCGATGCGGGCCTGGTCCCACGCCTGACCGCCGCCGCCCGTCTCGGCGTCGCGCATCGCCACCCAGGCGCGCGTGAACCCCGAGTTGTAGATCCCGCCGGGCCACTGCTGGCGGTACAGGTCGTCGATGACCGACAGCGGCGTGATCGCCGCGAGGTGCGGGGGCTTTGTCGCCGCGACGTAGAGCTGGCTGATGCCCGGGTAACTCAGGCCGACCATGCCGGGCTTGCCGTGCAGGACCCACGGCTGGCGCGCCACCGTCTCGACGACGTCGTAACCGTCGGCCGCCTGGGCGGGGCTGAACACGTCGAAGACGCCGCCCGAACAACCGGTGCCGCGCATGTTCACGCCGACCACCGCGAACCCGAGGAAGTTCGCGAGCAACGTGCCGGGTTGCGGAGCGTCGGGGTCGGACGGCGTGTAGCCCGAATACTCGATGACCGTCGGCCACGGCGCGGGCCCGTAGAGATCCTGATTGGGGAACCGCACCATCACCGACAGCGTCACGCCGTCGCGGGTCGTGAGGTAACCGAAGCCCTCGGGCAGCTCCTGGTCGTAGAACGACGGATCAGGATGGTCGTCGACGCCCCAGACGCGCACCGGACCGTACACCGCCGGCGGATCTGCCGACTCGTCGACCACCGAGTACTCGCCCCCAGCCAGCGGGCGCCCGCGGTCGAGAGCCGCGACCATGTCGTCGACACCGGCCAGCACGCAGTGCTCAGCGGGCAGGAAACCGAGATGGGCATTGCCCGCCTCGTCGGCGACGATCGTCACGACCGGTTCGCCCTGTGCGTCCTCGACGCGGAGGCGGGCGCCCGGCTCGGCGTGGGTCACGGTCAGCGTCTCGACGCCGGGGCGCACGTGCAATGGTTCGGTCATTGGTCCGCCACGGTAGTCACCGGGGCCTGACCACGAGTTGGTCGACTCCCCGGAACGGGCCCCGGAGGTGCCACGAGATCGCCGAATCCGGGTCGAGCGACAGTGCCGGCCACCGTCGGGTCAACGCCTCGAGCATCACCTCGACCTCGGATCGGGCGAGGGCGGCGCCGAGGCAGAAGTGCGGGCCGAACGCGAACGACAGCGCTGCGGGCCCCGATCTCCCGGGGCGCAGCACGTCCGGCTCGTCGAACACCGCCGGATCGCGGTTGGCAGCGGACAGGAACACCATCACCGGTGTTCCCGCGGCGACGGCGACCCCGTCGAGCGTGACCTCCTCCGCGGTGACTCTGGCGACGTAGAGCGTCGGCGTCTCGAGCCGCAGGACCTCGTTGACGACCTCGGGAATCGACCAACGATCGTCGACCACCGCGCCGTACCGCGAAGGATCGGCGAGCAGCAGCGAGACCCCGTTCGTGAACAGGTCGCGCGTCGTGCGGTGTCCGGCCGAGTAGAGCGTGGCGACGAGCGAGAGGAGTTCGACGTGATCGAGTCGCTCGCCCTCATCCTCGGCGGCGAGCAGCGCCGACAGCAGGTCGTCGCCCGGCGCACGCCGACGCTCGGCGACCAGTTCGGCGAGGTAGCCGTGGAACCGCTCGGCCGCGAGCACCGCGCGCTCGCGGTCGCCGTCGCTGACGGTGATCCCCAGCAGCGGCGCGACCTCGTCGCTGAACCCGGTCAGCAGATCGCGATCGCGCTCCGGCACGCCGAGCATCTCAGAGATGACGAGCGACGGGAGCTGGTGCGCGACCTCGTGGAGCAGCTCGACCTGCTCGCGATCGTCGAGTTGGTCGAGCATCGAATCGATCGTTCGTTCCATCCACGGCCGCAGCTCGGCGACGCGCCTCGGCGTGAACGCCTTGTTGACGACGCCGCGAACGCGGGCGTGGTCGGGGGGATCGAGGAAGTTGATCCGGTGACCCAACTCGTCGCGGGCGGCGCCGTCGGGCAGCGACGCGAGGTAGAACTCGGCGATCGGCCCCGAGCGGCAGCCCGGATGGCGCAAGGCCGCCGACGCGGCCGCGAACCCCGTGACCGCGACGAACCCGTGGTCGACCTCCGCGACCGGTGCCTGTGCGCGAACGTCTGCGAGGGTTGCGTGTGGATCGTCGGCATCGGCCAGCCGGGTGGGATCGAGCCGAACACGCTGCATCGGCACACGGTAGATGGACACGAGCCTGCGCCGATAGGCGGCAGGCTCCATCGAGAGAGCGGTCTGTCGGCGCAGCCGACGAAGTTGTGCCAGCACCGACTCGTGCCTCTCCGAGGGGCGATAATGGGGCATCGACGACGGCCAACGACACGTGGCACCACCGTCCGAGTTCGCGGCGCGACGGGCCCGGATGGTCACCCGTGACATCGCCGCGAGGGGGATCACGGATCCGCGGGTACTCGCGGCGTTGAACGCCGTGCCGCGCGAGCGGTTCCTGCCGATCGAACTCGCCGAATCGGCCTACGACGACCATCCGCTGCCGATCGCCGAGCACCAGACGATCTCGCAGCCGTACATCGTGGCGTTCATGGCACAGGCCGCGGAGGTGACCGACCGCGACCGCGTGCTCGAGGTCGGCACCGGCTCGGGGTACGGGGCAGCCGTGCTCAGCCGGCTCGCCGCGGAGGTCTGGACGATCGAGCGCCATCCCGCGTTGAGCGAGCAGGCGGCGACGATCCTGCACGAGCTGGGCATCGACAACGTGCACCTGGAGTCGGGTGACGGTTCACTCGGCTGGCCCGACGGTGCGCCCTACGACGCCATCGTCGTGACAGCAGGGGCCCCGCGAGTTCCACCGGCTCTCGTCGAGCAACTCGCCGACAGCGGACGTCTGGTCATCCCGATCGGACCGGAGTCGTTGCGCCAGGAGTTGGTCCGAGTGCGCAAGAACGGAGGCACGCCGTCACAAGAGGAGCTCGGAGGTGTCCGCTTCGTGCCGCTGCTCGGATCACAGGGCTGGCACGAGGACTGACAGCCCCTTGCCACCTGAGTGGGCGAGCGGATAGGTCGCCATCGGTGGTGGCTGAATGCTCGTCGGCTTCGCCGACAGGCCGCTCTCTCGATGGGTCCTGCCGCCTCTCGGCGCAGGCCCTAACCGATGACGATCGCGGTCGTCGCGAGTACGGGTGCCTTCTCATCGGTCGAGAGCTGTGCGCTCACGAGGGCCGAACCCTTCGCCAGCGTCGACGGGATACCGAACGACAGCGTGAACGAGTCGTCCGCGCCGGCGTTGATCTGCGCGACGCTGACGCGCTCCTTGCCCTGGACGACGTAGATGCGGATACCTCGGATGGGAGCGGCCGACTTCGGGACCGACGAACCGCCGACCCCGCACCGTGTGCTGAACCGTTCACCGGAGGCGAACACGATGTTGCCCTTCGTGACGATGAGCGCGCCGCTGTCATCGCGCGTCCGGGCGGCTTCGGCGGTCGAACCGACGCGCAGGACCGGACCGGCGCAGATCGGCGGTTTCGCGTCGGCTCCGCAACCGACCGTCATCACCGCGGTCGAGAGCACGGCGACCGCGAGCAGCGCTCGCGATCGCCGTGTCATCTCGTACGAAGTTCTCCGCATCAACCCTTCGGGACGAACCCGAACAGGATTGCCAACAGGAGGAGCAGGAGGATGAACGCGTTCACCTGCTCGGGCGTGGGCCCGGGAGGCGTGGTGTCGCCGTTGAAGGTGAACGTGTCACCCGCCGAGACGGCGGAGGTGCCGGCCCCCGTGGTGACCTTCACGTCGACCGCACCCGCGGCATGCGCCGGCGCCGTCGCCTGTACCGAGGTGGCCGACAGCGGGGTCACCGCCGTGGCTGCCACGCCGCCGAACGTCACGCCCGTGGCACCCGTCAGATTCGTGCCGGTGATCGTGACCACCGTGCCACCCGCGATCGGACCCGACGTCGGGCTGATCGACGTCACCGTCGGGAGCACCGGAGGTGCGGCCGTGAAGGTGAACGTGTCACCCGCCGAGGTAGCGGAAGTACCGGCTGGCGTGGTCACCTTCACGTCGACCGCGCCGGCGGCGTGCGCCGGTGAGGTCGCCTGCACGGACGTCGCGCTCACGAAGCTGAACGCCGCTGCGGCGGTACCGCCGAACGACACGCCCGTGACACCGGTGAGGTTGGTTCCGGTGATCGTGACCACCGTGCCACCCGCGATCGGACCCGACGTCGGCGACAACGAGGTGACCGTCGGCAGCGCCGGCGGCGCGACGAACGTGTACTTGTCACCGGCGGAGACGACCGAGGTGCCTCCGGGAGTGATGACCGTCACATCGACCAGACCCGCCGCGTGTGCCGGAGCCACCGCCGTCGCCGAAGTTGCCGACACCGGGGTCACCGCTGTTGCCGCCGCGGTGCCGAAGGTCACTGCGGTGATGCCGGTCAGATTCGTGCCGGTGATCGTGACCACCGTGCCGCCTGCGATCGGACCCGACGTCGGGCTGATCGAGGTCACTGTCGGGAGAACCGGAGGTGCGCCCACGAAGGTGAACGTGTCACCCGCGGTGACCGCCGAAGTGCCCGCAGGCGTGATCACGGTCACGTCGACCGCGCCTGCGACGTGTGCCGGAGACGTCACCTTCATCGATGTGGCCGAGACCGGCGTCAACGCCGTGCCACCGATGCCACCGAAGCTGACCACGGTTGCGCCCGTCAGGTTGGCGCCGGTGATCGTGATCACCGTGCCACCCGCGATCGGACCGGAGGTCGGCGACAGTGACGTGACCGTCGGCGGCGCTGCCGTCGTGACGAAGGTGAAGAAGTCACCGGTCGCAACTGCGGAGGTGCCGCCAGGGGTGGTCACCTTCACATCGACGCCGCCCGCAGCGTGTGCCGGTGAGGTCGCCGTCATCGAGGTGGCACTGATGAAGCTGAAGCCAGCCGCAGCAGTACCGCCGAACGACACGCCCGTGACACCGGTGAAGTTGGTGCCGGTGATCGTGACCACCGTGGCACCGGCCGTCGAGCCGGAGGTCGGTGACAGCGACGTCACCGTGGGCGGCGCAGGCGGTGCAACGAACGTGAACTTGTCGGCAGCGGAGACTGCCGAGATCCCGCCGGGGGTGATCACGGTGATGTCGACGATGCCGGCCGCGTGTGCGGGCGAGGTCGCCGTCATCGACGTGGCCGAGATCGGCGTCAGCGCGGTGCCGGCACCCGTCCCGAACGACACCGCGGTCGCGCCGGTGAGGTTGGTGCCGGTGATCGTGACCACCGTGGCACCCGCCGTCGTGCCCGAGGTCGGGCTGATGGCCGTGATCGTCGGAGCACCAGCGGGTGCGACGAACGTGTACTTGTCACCAGCGGAGAGGGCGGAGGTACCGCCAGGGGTCGTCACCGTCACGTCGACTTGGCCGGCCGCGTGCGACGGAGCCGTCGCCGTCACCGACGTGGCCGACACGAACGAGAACGTCGTCGCCGCGTTGCCACCGAACGACACACCGGTCACGCCAGTGAGGCTGGTGCCGGTGATCGTGACCACCGTGCCACCGGCCGTCGAACCCGACGTCGGACTCAGTGAGGTCACCGTCGGTGCGGGGGGAGGCGTCGCATAGGTGAACTGGTCACCGACGGAGACCGCCGACGTGCCACCGGGCGTGGTCACCATGACGTCGACCAGGCCGGCCGCATGCGCCGGGGCCACCGCCGTCGCCGAGGTGGCCGACACCGGCGTGAATGACGTCGCCGCGGTCGTGCCGAACGACACTGCCGTCAGGCCGGTCAGATTCGTGCCGGTGATCGTCACCGAGGTGCCGCCTGCGGTCGAACCCGTGGTGGGCGACAGTGACGTGACGGTCGGCGCGGGGGCGGCGAACGTCACCGTCGAGGTGTCGCTCCCCGTGCCACCCGTGGGGCTCGTCGCGGTGAGGGTGTTCACGATCGTGCTGCCCGCGGCCGCGAGCGACACGTCGTAGTAGCAGGTGACCGTGGCGCCTGCCGCCAGAGATGTCGCATGGTCGTGTAGATCACGCGGCGCACCGCCGGCGGGAACGCGAAGAACGGAATCACATGCG
>JAYTFP010000184.1:0-2987 GCA_043734285.1 Acidimicrobiaceae bacterium | reverse complement strand
GCGGTCTCGGGCGCCTTGGCGGCATCGATGGTGACGACGAAGTCGCCCTTCGACGTCGAGAACTTCGCGGTGTAAGTCTTCGTGACGTCGATGCACATGGGCGGTGCGAGGACGAACTTCGACGTGCGCTTCGATGATCCGTCGACGTTGGGACATGGCGTCTCGCCCGTGACCCGCGCACCCTCGGCAGTCGTGGTCGTCGTCGACGACGACGCGGCTCTGGGGGTGTCGTCGCTCGCGAAGTGGAGAGCGAGGAACACTGCGATCGCGACGAGCGCCAGGACGAGTGCCATCAAGGCGGCGTTCAGCGACCGCCGCGCGGGTGCGCCGCCGAGCCCTGAGGGCTGTGCCCACCCGGGCCCAGGGGCGAGCGACGAGACGTCGGCGGGGAGGTGCGGTGGCGGCGGCAGGGGCATCGGCGTGGCACGAGAGGGGTCGCGGGTCGTTTCGCCGGCCATGATCGGTTGGAAGCCCGAGGGCTCGTCGATGAGCCGGGCGGTCTGCAGAGCTCGTCGCCAGGTCGCGACGGCATCGTGAGCCGCGGCCGGTGAAACGCCCTGCGCTCCCAAGGACGCGATCAGGTCGTCGATGGCGAGACCGGCGACCAATCGATCGGGCACTCCCTCTACTGCGGCCATGTCGAGCAGGTCGATCTCGGCGCTGAACGACCGGGCGTCATCGGCGAGCCCGTCGCTCAGCGCAGCACGGACTCGTCCCGCCTGGGACCAGAGGCTCCTGCCGAATTGTCGAGTGCCGTCGAGCAGTGCGGCGTCGAGCCGTTCGTCGTCGAGTCTCACTCTCGACGAGCGTACCGGTCACGCCGCACGGCGCAGGCTCCGTCAGCGTCGTCCGAGGCGTGCGTGATCGCGTGCATAGGGTGGGTCCGTGAGCCGCCGACGATCCATTCGGGTGATGGCCGTGCGCGTCGACGACGGCGCCGCGGCGTCGCGTGCTCCCGAGTCGGTGATCGTCGAGGAACCGATGGAGATCCGCCTCGACGATCAGCTCGTCGCGACCACCATGCGTACTCCTGGGCACGACTTCGAGCTCGCCGTCGGCTTCTGTCACGGCGACGGGCTGCTGGTCGATGCTGCGGGCGCGCCGGTGGCGGTCGAGACGGTGCGCTACTGCGCGACCGGCACCGCGGTCGAGACGGGATTCAACGTGGTCAGCGTGTCGACCGGCGGTCGGGCGGTGATGCCCGTCGCGCGCCTCGGGCTCGTCGGCTCGTCGTGCGGACTGTGCGGTTCGACCTCGATCGACGCGCTCACCGATCGGTTGTCACCACTCGCGCCACCTGTCGCCGTGTCGTCCGCGCTGCTCGCGGGGATCGGCGAACGCGCCCGCGTCGGGCAGGAGCTGTTCGAGGTCACCGGCGGCGTCCACGGCGCAGCGTCGTTCGACCTCGAGACCGGCGAGGTCGGGGTGTCTCGCGAGGACATCGGCCGTCACAACGCGGTCGACAAGGTCGTCGGTCGCATGGTCCTCGACGGAGCGATCCCCGCCGCGGGGCGCGGCCTGTGGGTGTCGGGGCGGGCGAGTTTCGAGCTGGTGGTCAAGGCGTGGTCGGCGGGCTTCGCGGCGCTGGTGTCGGTGAGCGCACCCTCGTCGCTGGCGGTCGAGACCGCCGAGGCCGCGGGGCTCGTGCTCGTCGGATTCGCCCGTGACGGCCGGATCACCGTCTACTGCGGGGCCGATAGCGTGGCCGGGTGACAGATCGCGAAGTGACGCAGCCCGAAGCGACAGCGCCCGAACGCATCCTCGTGATCGTCGCCCATCCCGACGACGTCGACTTCGGGTGTGCCGGATCGGTCGCAACCTGGACCGACGCGGGGATCGACGTCACGTACTGCCTCGTGACGAGCGGCGATGCCGGCGGCACCGATCGCACGCAGAGCTTCGAACACCGGGCGAGCCTTCGCGAGCGCGAGCAGACGGCCGCGGCGACAGAGGTGGGCGTCACCGATCTGATCTTCCTGCGTCACCCCGATGGCCGCGTCACGCCGAGCCTCGAGCTGCGTCGCGATCTCAGTCGTGTCATCCGCGAGATACGGCCCGACCGGGTCGTGACCCAGAGCGCCGAGCGCAACCTCGACCGCATCTACGCGAGTCACCCCGACCATCTCGCCACGGGTTCCGCCGCGCTCGACGCCGTGTACCCCGATGCTCGCAATCCGTTCGCGCATCCCGAGTTGCTCGACGCAGGGCACGAGCCGTGGTCGGTGCCCGAGGTGTGGATCATGGGGCCTGCCATGCCGGCGCCTGGGGGTGGCGGCAAGCCCGTGTACGTCGACATCACCGACGCATTCGACCGCAAGGTCGCGGCGCTGCGAGCTCACGTCAGCCAGACCGCCGGCCGCGACGGTCTCGACACGATGCTGCGCGACTGGTCGACCGGTCTGGCCAAGCTCGGCGGGCTCCCCGAGGGGCGTCTCGCCGAGGGATTCAGTGTCGTCGACACGCGATGAGCGGGCGACGTCGCGTCCGGTTGCACCCCGAGACGTGGGCCGGGTTGTCGCCGAACGGGATCGGTCAGCAGAAGCCGCACCACCTGCGTGAGATCGTGCAGGTGGCGCGCGACAACATCGCGCATCCGCTCTACGCCTGGAAGGTGCTCAGCCAGGGTGTGTGCGACGGTTGTGCGCTCGGGGTCGCCGGCTTCCACGACTGGACGATCGACGGCCTCCACCTCTGCACGACCCGTTTGAAGCTGCTCGAGTTCAACACCGCCGATGCCTTCGATCCCGTCGTGTGCCGCGACGCCGCCGCGCTCGTAGGCCGCACGACGGCCGAGCTGCGCGCGTTGGGACGGATCGGTCATCCCATGCGACGCCGCCGCGGTGATGCCGGGTTCACACCGATCTCGTGGGACGAGGCGCTCGCCGCCGTCGGCGGGGCGATCCGCGGCACGGCGCCCGAGCGCGTCGCCTGGTACCTGACGAGCCGTGGGCTGACCAACGAGACGTACTACGTCGCCGGCAAGGCGG
>JAYTFP010000183.1:0-5046 GCA_043734285.1 Acidimicrobiaceae bacterium | reverse complement strand
CCGACGCACCTGCGTTGGTGTTCGGCACGTACACGCGACCCGGCGACCCGACTGTGCCGGTCGCGAAGATCCGCCCCGGCTTCTATGCATACGACGATTTCGTCGATCCGGCGAGCGGCTGGATCGAGCGGTCGAACGCGGCATGGCGCTTCGGGTACCACCCGAACAAGTACTTCCACGTCGAGACGAAGCAGCAGAACCAGACAGTTGTGGCCTTGAGCCCCATCGGCACACCGACGACCGGCAAGTTCGGCGTCTCGACCTCGGCCGAGGTCGAGCCGGCACCGCTGACCGAACCCGGTGGGCAGTACGAGTTCGGCATCGTCATCCGCGCGCAACGTGCGGCGGCCGCCGACAACACCCAGCCGGTCAGCTACGTGGCGCTCGTCGTCAACCCTCGGGCCCAGACCTGGGAGGCGTACGTCAAGAACGCCGATGGCACAAGAACGCGCATCGATGGTCGGGGTATCGGCAACGTGGCCGAGAACCGATCCAACTCGCTGCGCATCGACGACCTGGGTGACCACCTCGAGTTCTCCGTCAACGGACTCAGGGTCTACAACACGAGCGCCGGCCAAGTGACCCAACAGGGTAGCGGCACCGGTTTCGTGCTCAACAGCCTGGCGGGCTCGAACAAGGCGCACATCCACTTCGCCAGCTTCGGCATCGAGAACTAGAGGCCGCCATGGGCGAGAGCCGACGAATGCGATCCCTGTCCTTGCTCGTGATCGCCTCGTTCGTCGCCGCGTGCAGCGCGGGCGGTGACAACGCAGCACCACCGACGCCGCTCCCCACGGCATCGACGACCAGCGCAGCCCTCGCCGCCAACTCCGGTGCCGCGGGGAGCGTGACCACCACGACCGCCGCGAGTACGGCCGCGCGCGTCGCGTCGGGGAAAGGCATGGTCGCCGTCGCGGCCGGCTCGTACACGGTCGGCAGCGATCAACCGGGGACCGAGGCCGTCCGCACCAAGACGGTCACGGTCACCCGTTTCAACATCGACGTCTACGAGGTCACCAACGCCGAGTACCGGCGATTTGTCGACGCCGAAGGTGCGATCTCGCCACGCGGGTGGACCCGCGGTCGCGTGCCCGACGGCAAGGAGAACCATCCGGTCGTCGGCGTCGACTGGGAATGGGCGCAGGCGTACTGCATCTCGTTGTCGAAAAGGCTGCCAACCGATGCCGAGTGGGAATCAGCGGCGCGCGGACCTGATGCCCGGCTCTACCCGTGGGGCAATACGGCCGGGGCCGTCGACCTCGACACACCGGGCTCGCGACCCGTCGGGAGCGCGGCCGCCAACGTGAGCCCCGCGGGGGTGCACGACACCGTGGGCAGCGCCTGGGAGTGGGTCGACGAACCGTACGATCCGGTTCCGGCAGGGAACAAGGTCCGGCGTGGTGGCGAGTACGGCCGGGTCCGTATCGGGGCGGCATTCCGTCAGGTCGTGGCGACGACGAACGAGGCGGTCGTCGTCGAGACCGGCTTCCGCTGCGCGGCCGACACCGTCGACCCCAGCCTCGAAGCGGGCGTGTTCAGCTCCGAGCATCCTCGCCCGGTCGCTCCGCCCGCGACCACCATCGTCGGTGTACCTGCCGCCGGTTTGAGCAAACTGTTGCGCGCCGACTCGTTCGAAGATCCGCGTTCGGGCTGGACCGACCAGTCCGACCCCAAATCACGCAGCAGCGACTACTTCATCGGCTATCACGCCCCCGGCTGGTACCACGTCGAGGCATCGCAAGCCCATGTCCAGGTGATGTCGCTCGCCGGACTCAGCTTCGACGACGTCGCGGTCGAGGTCAAGGTCTATGTCGACAAGACGAACGATGTACCCGGCGGAAGGTACCGCTACGGGATCGTCTTCCGGGCCGACGGTCCGCTCGTCAAACCAGCCGCCGGAGTGATCGGTCCCGACCGTCCGCACGACTTCTACGCGTTTGCGATCAGTCCACGCGACGGGTCGTGGCAGTTGTTTCACGCCGACTCGCTGCCATACCGCGTGGTGGCCCAGGGCAAGCTGACCGTGCCGATCGTCGTGACAGACGCGACCAAGCCCGACACGCTCCGTGTCGAGGCGCGGGGGAGCGACTTCCGGTTCTTCGTCAACGGCACCGAGGTCGGGCGCTACGACGCGCAAGGGTTCCACCCGTCGGGCGACGTCGGCATGTTCACCGAGACGATCGACGAGACGAAGGCGCACGTCCACTTCGACTCGATTCTCGTCACTCGGCTCGACTGAGATGTTCCACGGCGAGGGCAACCGGCGACTGCTCGGCCGTTGTTCAGTGGATATCCGATAGTAGGATATCCATATTGTTGCCGCGATCTCGTGGGCGGATCGCACGCCGAGGAGCGCACCATGGATCCGCGAACCGAGTGGGAAGCGGCGTACGCCCGGTCGCCGCGGCGTGATGCGGCGTTCTCGACGATGTCGGGTGTGCCGATCGACGCGGTCTATGGCGATGCGCCGTATCCGGGCCAGTTCCCGTACACGCGGGGGATCCACGCGTCGATGTATCGGTCGCGGTTGTGGACGATGCGCCAGTTCGCGGGGTTCGGAGCCGCGCAGGACACGAACCTGCGGTTCAAGGAGTTGTTGCGGTCGGGGGGAACGGGATTGTCCACGGCGTTCGACATGCCGACGTTGATGGGCCGCGATTCCGATGACGAGTGGGCGTTGGGTGAGGTCGGCAAGGCAGGGGTCGCGATCGACACCTTGGCTGACATGTGCGACCTGTTCGCCGGCATCGACCTCGCCGCGGTGACCACGTCGATGACCATCAA
Source organism: Acidimicrobiaceae bacterium (assembly GCA_043734285.1). Classification (GTDB taxonomy): domain Bacteria; phylum Actinomycetota; class Acidimicrobiia; order Acidimicrobiales; family Microtrichaceae; genus JAYTFP01. The sequence continues at coordinate 2,262 of JAYTFP010000183.1, read as the reverse complement.
CGGCCCCGCGGCGATCGTGATGGCGATGTACGTCGCGAACGCCGAGCGGGCAGGTGTGGCGCGCCGGGCGTTGGGTGGCACGTTGCAGAACGACATCTTGAAGGAGTACCAAGCACAGAAGGAGTACATCTTTCCGCCCCGGCCGTCGATGCGGCTGGTCACCGATCTGGTGCGGTTCACCACCGCCGAGATGCCGCGGTGGAACCCGGTGTCGGTGAGCGGATATCACATCCGCGAGGCGGGCAGCACTGCGGCGCAGGAGTTGGCGTTCACGTTGGCAAACGGGTTCGCGTATGTCGAAGCCGCTATCGCGAGCGGCCTCGACGTCGACGAGTTCGCGGGCCGCTTGTCGTTCTTCTTCAACAGCCACAACGACTTCTTCGAAGAGGTCGGCAAGTTCCGCGCCGCGCGCCGGATCTGGGCCCGTTGGATGCGTGACCGCTACGGCGCGAGGGCCGAGAAGTCGTGGGCGTTGCGGTTCCACACCCAGACCGCGGGGGTATCGCTCACCGCGCAGCAGGCCGAGATCAACATCGCCCGTGTCGCGTTGCAGACTCTGGCGGCGGTGGTAGGCGGCACCCAGTCGTTGCACACCGACAGCTTCGACGAAGCGCTCGCGTTGCCGACCGAGAAGGCGGCGCGGATCGCGTTGCGCACCCAACAGATCGTCGCCCACGAGTCGGGCGCGGCGAACGTGGCCGACCCGCTCGGTGGTGCGCCGTTCGTCGAGTGGATGACCGACGAGCTCGAACGCCGCGCCGAGGCCGTGTTCACGCACCTCGACGACCTAGGCGGCGGGTCCATGCTCGAGGGCGTCTACGCGGGAATCGACAACGGCTACTTCGTCGGCGAGATCGCCGACGCCGCGTACCGGTTCCAACGCGAGGTCGACGCGGGGCGCCGCATCGTCGTGGGTGTCAACGCGTTCACCGAAGGCGACGATTCCCAGCCGCCGACGCTGTACATCGGCCCCGAGATCGAACAGCGCCAGCGTGAACGGCTCGACGCCATCCGACACGAACGAAACGACGACGCGGTGCGCGCGGCGCGTGCGCGCGTCGCCGCCGACGCCGCGGAGCCGACAGTGAACCTGATGCCGGCGATCATCGAAGCGGTCGGCGTGTACTGCACCGAAGGCGAGATCGTGAGCTCGCTCGCCTCGGTGTTCGGCACCTACGTCGAGAAGGCGATCGTGTGATGGCCGCCGACACCCCGATCCGCGTCGTGCTCGCCAAGCTCGGCCTCGACGGCCATGACCGCGGCATCAAAGTCGTCGCGCGGATCCTGCGCGACGCCGGGTGCGAGGTGATCTACCTCGGTCTGCGCCAGACAGCCGCGGCGATCATCGCCGCGGCCGAACAAGAAGACGCCGACGTGATCGGTTTGTCGATGCACAACGGCGGGCACCTCACGCTGTCGGCACGCATGCTCGACGAGATGCGCTCCGCCGATCTCGACGTCCCGCTCGTCATCGGCGGCATCGTGCCCGACGTCGACATGGCACGACTCGCCGAGATCGGTGTCGCCGCCGTGCTCGGCCCCGGCGCATCCGCGGACGAGGTCGTCGCGACCATACGGCGCGTCGCCCGCGCCCGCACATGACCGCGCCCGCCGGCCTCGACGCGCTGCTCGAGCGGGCTCGCGACGGCGAACGCCGCGCGGTCGGACGCCTGATCAGCATGGTCGAGGTCGGCGGCGAACAAGCCGACGCCCTCGCCGCGCTCGCGCACCGCCAGGTCGGGCATGCGCAGATCATCGGCATCACCGGCGCCCCCGGCGCCGGTAAGTCCACGCTGGTCGGTGCGCTCGCCGTGCGCCTCGCCGCACCTGGCCGTCGTGTCGCGGTGGTCGCGATCGACCCGTCGTCACCGGTCACCGGCGGCGCGATCCTCGGCGACCGCATCCGCATGGACGACACCGTCGCGAACGCGCACCAGAACATCTTCATCCGCTCCATGGCCACCCGCGGCCAACGCGGCGGCCTCGCGCGCGGCGTCCCCGGTGCCCTACGCGTGCTCGACGCGTGCGGATTCGACGTCGTCATCGTAGAAACCGCCGGCGTCGGCCAGGTCGAGATCGACATCGTGAGCGAAGCCGACACCACCGTCGTGGTCCTCAACCCGGGCTGGGGCGACGCGATCCAGGCCAACAAGGCCGGTGTCATGGAAGTCGCCGACATCTTCGTCGTCAACAAAGCCGACCGCCCCGGCACCGACGACACGGTCCGCGACATCGACTACATGCTCGACCTCGGCCACAAGG
>JAYTFP010000182.1:0-3299 GCA_043734285.1 Acidimicrobiaceae bacterium | reverse complement strand
ATGGCCATATCGGCGAGCTTCCATTGGAGCCCCTGGAGGGTGGCCAACGGTCGACCGCCGATGACGCGTTCGTTCACGTAGCGGACGGCGAACTCGAGCGCACCCTGCGCGGCGCCGACGCACATCGAGGCGTTGCCGCAGCGTTCGTGGTTGAGGTGCGCGAGGAGCACCTTGAACGCCTCGGTGTCGCCGGGGTTGCCCGCGATGAGCACGTCGTCGGGCGAGATCTCGACGTCGTCGAACGCCAGCTCGGCCTCGGTCGCGGCGTGGACGCCCATCGACGAATGGACGCCGGTGACCGACACGCCCGGCCGATCGCACTCGATGACCACCGCGCCGATGCCCTTCGCGCCGTCACCGTCGGGCCAGCGCGCCCACACGAGTACGCCGTCGGCGACATGACCGAGGGTCGAGTAGTTCTTGTAGCCGTTGAGGCGCCATCCCGCGCCGTCGGCCTTCAGCGCGGTGCGCATCTCGTGCACGGCAGAGCCGGCATCGGGTTCGGTGATGCCGATCGACAGCAGGGCCTCGCCGTTCGCGACCCGCGGCAGCCATCTGTCCTTCATGGCCTGCGGCCCCAGATGCTCGATGCCGCGTGCTGGTCCGTTGAACGTCAACTGGGCCCAGATTGCGCCCGAGACATCCGCGCGCGCGAGTTCTTCGAGCACGATCGACGCCTCGACGTCGCCGTAGCCGAATCCGCCCCACTCCTCGCCGATGGTGATGCGGAGCAGATCGGCGGCGGCCATCGCTCCGGCCGCTTCGATGGGCGGCTCACCATTCTCGTCGTGTTCGTGGGCCCGCGGCGCGAGCTCGCGGGCGGCGACGTCGCGTGCCAGCTCGCGCAGCGCCCGCTGGTCGTCGGTCTCGGCGAAGGGGTCGGTGCCGTGCGCCGAGGCCACCCGCGCTCAGGCCTTCTTGGCCCGGACGATCATCGTGAACGTCTCGGTCACCACCGGTTCGCCCTGGGCGTCGCGCCACTCGACTTCGCGCACGTAGAACTCCATCGTCGCGGACGAGGTGTCCTTCTCGTAGACGTCGCTGATCCGTCCGGTACCCGTGAGGGTCTCGCCGATGCGGGGCGAGCGGTGGAACTCGAACCCCTGCTCGCCGTGCAGGATCATGCGGCCGGGGCCGCGCAGCTTGTCGATCGGTAGACCGGCAGCACCGCCGGCACCCATCGAGCCCCAGTAGGTCATCACGAACGGCCAGGTCACGGGTGTGGACGCCTGGTCGCCGGTGTAGCGGTCGGGGTCGTCTTTGAGCGCCGTGGCGAAGGCGCGCACCGGGCCCTGCTCGATCGTCGCGGTCTGAGTGCCCAGTTCGGTGCCCTTCAGCTCGTCGAGTGCCACGCGTATTACCCCCCTAGAGTGCTGTGCCTTCGAGACACCTGACGTCGGTGTCAGGTTAGCCACGACGCGAGGGGGTTCGTGATGGGCATCCTGGATGGACGGGTCGCCGTCGTCACCGGGTCGGGCAGGGGACTGGGCCGCGAGTTCGCGCTGGCGTTGGCCCGTGAGGGCGCGGCGGTCGTCGTCAACGACATCGGCGTGTCGCTCGGGGGCGACGCGACCGCTGAGGATCCCGCATCCGAGGTGTGCGCGACGATCGAGGCGTTCGGGGGACGCGCCGTCGCAGCGCGCGACTCGGTGTCCGACTTCGAGGGTGCGGGCCGCATCATCCAGACGGCGATCGACAGTTTCGGCAGCATCGACATCGTCGTCAACAACGCGGGCATCGTGCGCGACCGCACGCTGGTGAAGATGGACGAATCCGACTTCGACGCGGTCGTCGCCACGCACCTCAAGGGCACGTTCAACGTGGTGCGCCACGCGGCTCCGCACATGAAGGAGCAGGGCTGGGGCCGCGTCGTGAACATCACCAGCTCGGCGGGACTTCGCGGCAACTTCGGCCAGACCAACTACGCCGCAGCCAAGGCCGGGATCATGGGGATGACGTTCGTGTGGGCTCTCGAGCTAGGGCGCTACGGCATCTGCGTGAACGCGCTGGCGCCTGCCGGCGTCACGCGCATGACCGGGTCGCTGGCCGGCGACGGTGCCGAGTCCGACATCCCGCCGACGCTCGATCCGTCGCTCAACGCGCCGCTCGTCGCGTTCCTCTCCTCGGATCACGCCGCGCACGTCAACGGGCAGATCTTCGGGCGGACCGACTTCAGCTACACGATCTTCCAGCACCCCAAGCAGGTCGCGTGGATGCACCGTGACGGGGGATGGGACGTCGACGGCGTGGTCGACCAGTTCGACACGATGCTCGGCCAACACCTGCAGCCGGTCGGCATGGTGATGCCCAAGGGCCTGTCGCAGGATGCGGCTCGGTAAGGTTCGCTCGTGACCGAACCTCGCAACCCCACCACGCCCTCGTTGCGCGAGACCTTCCCGACGCTCGGCGACGCGCAGAGCGCCTACCTCGGCCAGATCGACTCGCTCCAGTCACCCGATCGGCGCACGCACGAACTCGTCCGCCTCGCCTGCTCGGTGATCCTGCGTCATCCGCCGGGCGTGAAGCGCCACGCGATGCTCGCCGCCGAGTTCGGTGCATCGTGGGACGACGTCATGGGCACGATCGTGCTGACGCAGCCCGGGTTCGGACTGGTCCCCGCGCTCGAGTCGTTGCCGCACGCGCGCGCCGGTTTCGAAGAGGGCGTCGCGGCGCTGGATGTCGACGAGTGAGCGTCGACGAGTGAGCATCGATGAGTGAGGACTCACCGGTGACCGACGCGGTCCGTCCGTACCGGGTGCTCCCCGCGGTGACGCCGGAGAACGAGCACTTCTGGAGGGGCGGCGCCGACGGCAAGCTGCAGTTCCTGCGCTGCGGTGACTGCGGCTACTGGATCCATCCGCCGCAGCCGATCTGCCCGTCGTGCCTGAGCCGCAACATCGCCGTCGCCGCCGCGTCGGGAAAGGCGACGGTGCACACCTTCACCGTCAACTGGCAGCCCTGGTATCCGAACCTCGATCCGCCATACGTCGTCGCGATCGTCGACCTGCCCGAGCAGGACGGACTTCGCCTCACCACGAACATCGTGGGCTGCGAGCCCGACGACGTCTTCATCGGTCAATCGGTGCGCGTCATGTTCGAGGACTACGACGGTGTGTGGTTGCCGTTCTTCGCGCCCGAGGCCCTCACGTGAGGCCGGAGGCCGCGTCGTGAAGGCCGTCGACGTCGGCGAGCGCCGCGCCGTCATCTCTGGCGTCGGCCAGTCGCAGATCGGTCGACGCATCTATCGCCACCCGCTCGACCTCACGCTCGAGGCAGCGCTCGCGGCGATCGCCGATGCG
>JAYTFP010000181.1:0-2409 GCA_043734285.1 Acidimicrobiaceae bacterium | reverse complement strand
GAACAGCGGAGTGCGCCCGACGTCGACACGCCACACCTGGGCGACCAGCTCCTCGTCGCCCAACTCGACGCTCACGCGCACGCGGTCGCACAGGGTCATGGACGCGGCTGACGGATCGAGGTCGGGGAAGCGCTCCTCCTGCCACCCGTCGAGCGACAACGACTGCCGGAAGTATCCGTGCCGGTAGAACAGCCCGACGGCGACGAGCGGCACGCCCAGATCGGATGCCGCCTTGAGATGATCGCCCGCGAGGACGCCGAGACCGCCCGAGTACTGCGGGATCGATTCTGCGATCCCGAACTCGGGTGAGAAATAGGCGATGGTGCCGCCGACGTCGAGCGTGCGCTCGCCCGCCAGATAGCGATCGAGGTCGGCCGCTGCTTCGTCGAGCCGCGAGAGGAAGCCCCCGTCGGTGGTCAGCTCGTGCAGCCGGCCGGGGTCGACCTCGGCCAGCAGTCGCCGCGGATCACTGTTGCCCGACTCCCAACGGGCCGGGTCGACCTCGCTGAACAGGTCGCGTGTCGGGCGGTGCCACGACCAGCGCACGTTCCACGCCAACCGGTCGAGCGCGGCGAGCCGAGGGGGGAGGTCGGGTCGGACGGTGAAGCTGCGGATGGCCTTCATGCGCTCAGGCTAAGGGCCTGCGCCGAGAGGAGGCAGGACCCATCGACAGCGCCCGTGCGCCGCAGTCAGTACGACCCAGCAGTCATACTGGACGCGATGACCTCCTCCGGCCGCCGTCACGGGTTCGTCGCGCCCGCCCGCGCGGTCGTCACGTTGTTCGGCACAGTGGCCGCCACGATGCTCATCGGAGCCGTCCTCCCGGTGGGCGACGCGTCAGCGGGTCGCGGCACCACGCTGCAGACCGCGACGACGACCACCACCACCACGTCGGCGCCGGAGAACGCGACCGATCCGGGTCGCGTCGCGTATGTGACCCCGAGCGGCGATGTCGTCGTCGCCGACAGCGACGGGTCGAATCCCCGTGTGATCGGGTCGGGTGCCGCCTCGAACAGTCAGGGTCTCGCGCCGCTCGCCTGGCACCAACCGGGTGCCGAGTCGGTCACGTACGTGCGCAATGATCACGCGCTCGTCGACGCGCCGGTCAACGGCTCGAAGGTGACGATCCTCGCCCGCGACGCCGTCGTGCCGCCCGAGGCGTCGGAGAACATCCTGAGCTGGCAGCTCAGCGGCACGTTCCTCGCCTACGTGGCCGAGCCGGTGGCCGGTCGATTCGAGCCGCGTCTCATCGACTTCACCAAGGCCGACGAAACGCACCCGCCCGAGATTCGCACGACGGGCGATCCGGATCGGCGGCGGATCCTCGAGCAGGCCTTCTCGCCGATCGATCCGTTCCTGTACCAGCGGACGACCGACCGTGAGACCGGGCGCGAGTTCACGATCTCGATCGTCGAGCCGATCGGCGGCGCGCCGTTCGCCTCGCCGTTCAGCCTCGACGACCCGGCGTTCGCGCCCGACGGTCGATTCGTGTACGCCGTCGCGACCGTCGGCGCGATGGATCAGCTCGTGCGGATCTCGATCGGGTCACCGAGCATCCAACCGATCAGCGACCACGACAGAATCTGCCGGCCGTCGGTCTCGCCGGACGCCCGCAAGGTGGTGTTCGCCGCCGGACCCTCGTGTCAGGAGCTGTGGATCGTCGATGCCGACGGCCGCAACCCGCATCGCATCGCCGAGCAGGTGGGCGGCACGGCGTCGTTCGTGGCCGGCAACTTCTCGTGGAGCCTCGACGGTCAGGTGATCAGCCACGCGGCGTGCAAGCAGCAGGGTGATCGCGTGGCGTGCGGGGGTGGCTACTGGGACATCTCCGTCGACGGTCGCACGATCAAGCCTCGTGCGTTGGCCGGCTCGGTGTTGCGCGAGCAGCGGGCGCTGGTGCGGTCGGTGAAGGCGACGATCGCGCTGGGTGGCCCGATCAGTTACAACGGCTCGATGCAGGTCGGCGGGGTCAGCGTCGGGCCGCTCATCGACCGTGGCCGCGACGAGCAGGTCGACATCAAGGCGACCGACGAGAACGATCCGCGGCGAAGCTTTGCGATCAAGCTCTACCACCCGCCGGGCGGCGCGACGTTCGCCGGCTCGATCACCATCGTCGATGGCGCCTTCAACGAGACGTTCATGCTCATGGCGCGCGCGCTGCCGCAGAGTTTCGGTCGGGCGACGATTCGGGCGATCTGGTTCCGCACCGAGAAGTTCCCGATCGCCGCGGGTCAGATGACGTTGCGACTGGAGCGCTGATCGGTGATCGGCCGCGTCGTCATCGATGACGTCTCGCCGGCGCCCTGGGTGGGCGGAGCCAAGGCGATCGTCGGCGACCCGATCGAGGTGTCCGCAGTCGCGTTCCGTGAGGGCACCGGCATCGTCGTCGCGCGGGTGCGGTGGCGACCG
>JAYTFP010000180.1:0-32900 GCA_043734285.1 Acidimicrobiaceae bacterium | reverse complement strand
GACGCTGCTCGTGCCAGCGGCGTTCGCCGTCGCCTTCATGGTCGCGCTCGGCGCGGAGTCGTTCGCCGTCGACGTGCTCGGCGGTGCCTTCGGTTTCCGCCAGATCCTCTCGGTCCTCGTTGCCGCGGCGGTCGTCGTGGGCTGCTCGCCCTTGCTTGTCGACATGTTCGACGGCCGCTGGGGAGCTCCTGAGAGCGACCTGCGTGCTGCGGTCGCACCGCTCGGCGGCCCCGGCGATCAACAGTTCCGCACGTTGTGGATCGGCGACCCCGACCTGTTGCCGCTGACGGGATGGCGGCTGCGGCCGGGTGTCGACGTCGCGACGTCGGTCGGGGTTCGACCCGACATCACCTCGTTCGCCATGCAGGGGCCGATGGCCGGCGAGCTCCAGTTGCGCGCCAGCCTCGCGACCGCCGCGGCGGGCGGAACGGCGCGGCTCGGCGCGCTGCTCGCACCGTTCGGTATCCGCTATGTCGTCGTCGTCGACCGCCTCGCCGCCCTCCCGTACGGGGCGACGCAGACGCCGTTGCCCGACGACGTGTCGTCGTCGTTGTCCCACCAGCTCGACCTGTCGGCACTCGACGTCGCTCCGGGCATCACCGTCTACGAGAACACGGCGGCCCGACCGATTCGTGGGATCGCCGACACTGCCGCGATCGAGCCGTTCGCGATGGCCGGCATCACCGCACTCCTGAGCGCGGGCGTGCCGGGCGAGGTCGCCGCGCTCGACGCGACCACGCCGCCGACGGGTGCGACCGGTCGCCTGAACTCGGGCGGGCGCTTGGTCGTGGCGCAGAACCGCGACCCTCACTGGACCCTCGACGCGGCCGGTCGTTCCGTACAACCACGGCCGGCGTTCGCCTGGTCGTCGATGTTCGTCGTCGATCGCGCTGGACCGGCCCACCTCCGTTATCACACGCGCATCTCGACCATCGTCGAGCACGTCGCGCAACTCCTCGTCGTGCTCGCGCTGCTCTGGCTGAGGCGGCGACGACTCTCCGAACTGCGCGCCCGCCGAGTCCCCGGTGCCGGCGCGGCGGTCTCACCACCTGAAGGCGGCGACGCGGATGAGGGTGCGCCCGACGACAACGACGACGACGATCCGACCGACGACCGTGCCGGGCTCGACGCGTTACCGGTCGACGGAGTGGTGACGTGATCCGCCGCGCGTCCATCGTCGTGGCGGTCGCGCTCGCCATGCTCGGACTGTTCGCACTCGATCGCGGCACTGGCGGGGGAGCGCGTCTCGAAACGGCCGTCGCGCATCCGTCGCTCCCTGCGAGCGGCCACGCGTCGACGTGGTACTGCCCGGCTGTCGGCGCGGCAGGCTCGACCACCCTGACGCACGTCGTCATCGTGACGAATCCCGACCGCAAGGTGCTCCACGCCCGCGTCACCGGGTTCAAGGCTGCTCCTGGCACCGCGATCAAGGCGATCGAGGTCGCGCCGCTCTCACAGGTCGAGGTCCCCAGCCTCGGACCCGACGTGACCGGCGTGGTCGTCGAACTGCTCGACGGCCGAGGCACGGTGGCGCACCGGCTCTCGGGCACGAACGCCGAGGACACAGGTCGTTGCACCGACACGCCCGCGCGGTCGTGGTACTTCCCGTCGGCGAACACCGAGCTCGGATCGTCCGCGACGCTCTGGTTGCTCAACCCGTTCCCGACCGACGCGAGTCTCGACATCTCGGTCGCGACGCCCGACGGCGTCCGGGTCCCGCAGAACTTCGGCGGACTCGTCATCCCCGGCGGAACCTCGCGTCGGATCGAGCTCGCCGATTCGGTGCAGCGGCGCCCGCAGTTCGCGTTCTCCGTCGTCGCGACCTCGGGTCAGATCGTCGCCGAGTTGGCGCAGATCAGCGATGCTGAGGGTGGTCTCCGCGGCCTGCGACTCCAGCTCGGCGTCTCGAATCCCGGCCGCCGCTGGCTGCTCGCCGACGGTTTCGGGGGCGCCGCCAGCAGCGAGCAACTCGTCGTCTACAACACCGTCGGCGCGCAGGTCCACGTCTCGGTCGCGGTGATTCCAGCCGGCGTCGACGTCTCGGCGCTGCCCGAGCCCTTCGAGATCGACGTGCCCTCACACCGGTTCGCGGTCATCGACCTCAACGCCGAGACCCGTCTCGACGACCAGGGGCTGCGATCGTTCCGCGTCGAGGCGGGCAGCGACGTCGTCGTCGAGCGCGTGGTGTCGATGCGCGGGGAGGGCGGCGATGGCTCGGCGCGGACGCGGCCTCAGGTGCGATCGGGCCTCGCGAGCTCGACCGGATCCGCGGTCACGGCGCACGAGTGGCTGCTCGACGGCGTCGATCCGAAGACCGAGAGCCCACTGTCGGTCGCGATGATCTCGAACCCGTCCCCGAGCGCCATCGCCGTCGTGCAACTGTTCGCGATCATCGGAGGTTCGCGCATCGAGATCGGCCAGTCACAAGAAGTGCAGGCCGGCACGACGCTCGCCTTCGATCTGACGGGGGCGTTCCCCACGGCGGCGGGTTCGGTGCTCGTCGAGTCCCATTCCCCGATCGTCGTCGAGGGCCGCACCACCGCGGCGACGCACCGCGATCTCTCGGTCATCGAAGCGGTACCGGGCGCCGGCATTGCTCCACTCGCGAGCACCGGCGGCGGGAGCTGAGCCGGTGACTGCGTTGATGACCGACAAGGCGCTGATCGTCGCCGCGGTCACCGTCGCAGCGCTCATCGTCGCCGCCCTCGTGCAGCGCCGCGCGCCGGCCGCACCGGCGACGAGCGGACCAGATCATGTGCCGAGCCGCCTCGATCGCAGCGACTTCGGCTCGCCGGCCGCGCCGTGGATGGTCGTGCTGTTCACGTCGTCGACCTGCGACACGTGCGGCGACGTGCGCTCGAAAGTGGAACCGCTGCGTTCCGCGCACGTCGCGGTGGTCGACCTCACGTTCCAGGACGATCTCGTGCTGCACCGCAAGTACGGCGTCGACGCGGTGCCGATGTGCCTGCTCGTCGACGCGGCCGGCGTGGTGCGTCGGTCGTTCATCGGCGCCGTGTCGTCGACGCACCTGTGGGGCGCGCTCGCGGAGCTACGAGACCCGGGCTCGGTACCCGAGGGATGTGGTGCCGCTGGCGATCAGTGGGCGTCGGGCGGCGACGAGGGCGTTGCACCCTCGGGCACGTAGGTCGGCCGCTCGATCGCGCCGCCCGTAGTCCCGTTTTCCGCCGGTGCGTCAGCCTGCACCGTCGCGTCGACTGGCGCCGTGTCGACCTGCACGGTCACGTCACCCTCGGGCGCCGCGGCCACCTCGCCGCGGGACACGGCCACGAGACGGCGCACTTCGTCGCCGCCGATCGTCTCGTGCTCGAGCAGCGCGCGTGCCACGAGATCGAGCGCGTTGCGGTACTCGGTCAGCGTCTTCTGGCAGCGCTCCTCGCACTGGCGCACGATGAACTCGACCTCTTCGTCGATGACCGTGGCGGTCTCGTCGGAGTAGTCACGCGACGTCATCAGGTCTTCGCCCAGGAAGACCTGGCCCTGCGATCCCCACGCCCGCGGTCCGACGCGTTCGCTCATGCCCCACTCGCGGACCATCTTGCGGGCGCGTTCGGTGCTGACGACGAGATCGTTGTTGGCCCCGGTCGACACGACGCCGAAGACGAGGCGCTCGGCGATGCGCCCGCCCATCGCGACGACGATCGAATCCTCGAGGTAATCCTGGTCGTACGAGTGGCGATCTTCGACGGGGAGCTGCTGGGTGACGCCGAGCGCCATACCCATGGGCAGGATCGTCACCTTGTGCAGCGGGTCGGCGTGCGGCAGCACCGCGGCGCACACGGCGTGACCGGCCTCGTGATAGGCGGTCAACTCCTTCTCGCGGTCGGACAGCGCCATCGAGTCGCGTCGTTGGCCCATGAGCACTCGGTCGCGGGCGTACTCGAAGTCGTCGTTCGAGATCGTCTGGCTGTCATGACGCACGGCGTGGAGCGCCGCCTCGTTGACGAGGTTCGAGAGGTCGGCGCCGCTCATGCCCGGCGTGCCGCGAGCGACGACGTCGAGGTCGAGGTCGGGAGCCATCCGCTTGTGCCGGGTGTGCACGTCGAGGATCTTGCGACGGTCGCCCAGCTCGGGAAGCGGCACCACGACCGTGCGGTCGAAGCGTCCCGGACGCAGTAGCGCCGGGTCGAGGATGTCGGGGCGGTTCGTCGCGGCGATCATCACGATGCCCTCGGTCGCCTCGAAGCCGTCCATCTCGGACAGCATCTGGTTCAGGGTCTGCTCACGCTCGTCGTGGCCACCGCCGAGGCCGGCGCCGCGCTTGCGGCCGATCGAGTCGATCTCGTCGACGAAGATGATCGCCCGGCCGAGCTTGCGGGCCGAGTCGAACAGGTCGCGGACGCGGCTGGCGCCGACGCCGACGAACATCTCCATGAAGTCGGAGCCGGTGACCGAGAGGAACGGCACGCCGGCCTCGCCGGCGACCGCACGTGCGATCAGCGTCTTGCCGGTGCCCGGAGGCCCGACGAGCAACACGCCCTTGGGGATGCGTGCCCCGATCTCGCTGAATCGCTCGGGCTCCTTCAGGAAGTCGACGACCTCGTTGATCTCCTGCTTCACGCCCTCGTAACCCGCGACGTCGGCGAACGTCGATGCGGGCCGCTCGGTGTTGTAGGTCTTGGCGCGACTGCGCCCGATCGACATGATCCCGCTCATCTGCCCCTGGGCGCGGCGCTGGATCCAGATGAACACGGCCACGAACAACCCGATCATGAGCGCCATCTGCAGGAGCGGCCCGAGGATGCTGTTCTCGGGGGCCTTGAACGTCAGCTTGGTCTTCGACGAGATCGCGTTGACGGTCGCGTTGTCGGCGTTCGGCGGACCGACGGTCGTGAAGGTCTGGCCGTCGTTGTACGTGCCCGTGATGGTCGAGTCGACGTTGTTCCAGTTGACCTCTTTCACGAGGCCGCTCTCGACGTCGCCTTGAAAGCGCGTGAAGGGGATCGTCTTGTCGCTCCCGCTGTCGAAGCGAAGGGTGGCCAGCAGCGCGACCGCGACGACGCCGATCATGATCAGCAGGGTCCAGCGGGGGAGCCCCTGGTCCATCTTGTTGAACGGTCCGGTACCGTTCGATCGATTCGGTGACGACGAAGGCTCAGCAGCCATCGGAACAGCCTAGAAGGGATCGCGACCGAACCGTGTCGCGAGAGTTGGCGTGACACGCGCCACTCGACCCATGCGCCGAACTCGCGGAACGCGCCGCTAGCGTTTGCGCCCGATGAGCAGGATCTGTGCCCGTCCGGGCTGCAACGTCGAGGCCGCGGCCACCCTGAGTTACGCCTACGCGGACAGCGAGGTCTGGGTCGATCACTTGGCCGCGACCGACCATCCGATGCATCACGATCTGTGCGCGGAGCACGCCGCGACCTTGCGGGTCCCGAAGGGTTGGCACCTGCGCGATCGCAGGGGTGCCGCGGCGCTGCACACGGTGCAGGCCCGCCTCATCACCGCGTGAGCACCGCGGGCGACCGCAACGCGCCCGCATCCGTCGGCGGCCCGAGTTGGGGTCCGACCGATGCCTGGATGGTGCTGATCGCCTCCGAGCTGGTGATGATCGTCGCTGGGACGATCGCCGTCGCCGTCGTGGGTCGGTCGAAAGATCTCCCGATGACGACGACGTTCCTCGCGTCGCTCCCGTTCTGGCTGTTCGCTCTCGTGGCGGCACGGATGGTCGTGGCCCGCGGCGGACACGACCCCGTGGCCGAGTTGCGGTTGCACTTCCGCCCGATCGATCTGCCGATCGGTATCGCCGTCGGTGCAGTGGCGCAACTCGTCGTGATCCCGCTGCTCTACTGGCCGCTCCTCCAGTTGTTCCACAGCGACACGCTGACGCTCGAGGAGGTCGCCCGAAACCTCGACCGTTCGGCGCGCGGTCCGTTGGGCACGACGCTGCTGATCGTCATGACGGTGGTCGCCGCGCCGGTGGTCGAGGAGGTGCTCTACCGCGGGCTGCTGCTGGGCGCCCTCGAACGTCGGCAGCGGATGGTCGGCCTCGTCGCATCCGCGGCGGTGTTCGCGGCGCTGCACTTCGAACCACTCCAGTTCGTCGGGCTCTTCGTCTTCGGCCTCATCCTCGGAGCGCTGGTCCAGAGCACCGGGCGAATCGGCACGTCGATCGTCACCCACGCCACGTTCAACGCCGTGACCGTCGCGACGCTGCTCTTGCGCCGCTGAGCACGCTCCGTGAGGAGAGTGGCCCGGGCCCGACGGCCCGCGACCGTGGGCCGATCGGACTTTCGCCGCGCCGGGCGCTCATCCGGCTCGCTGTTGTACCGAAGGGTACGGGCATCGAGTGTCGAGGAGCCCCCATGACGAAGAGCAACACGCCGGCGATCCGGTGCGAATCGTGCGCCGAGGAGATGGTCACCATCAATCTCTTGATCGACGGCGAATCGCTCATCATGGCCTCGTGCTCGGCCTGTGACACCCGCAGTTGGCACCGTGGCGACGACCAGGTCGAACTCGACGGCGTGCTCCACGATCTCAGTGCGACCCGCACGCGGTACCGCCGCGATCTCGCCAATCGCTGAACCGATCTGAGGACCCCTGATCGGCGGTCCCATTGACGCCGAGCGGGGCGGTTTCCGTGACACGATGGCTGCCCCATGGATGAGTTCCCCGGCGACGAGGAGGTCGCGCCCGTCGACGATTCCGACGCCGAGCCGATGGCCACCGTCGATCGAGCCCGCTGGGTTCGGTACACGCTGAGCTTCCTCACCGTCGCCGGCTGTTGCATCTACGTCTTCTGGATCGTTCACCCCGAGCTGATCTTCCTCAACACCACGCCGACCGGCGGCGACATGGGCGCCCACGTCTGGGGCCCCGCCTACCTGCGCGATCACCTGCTGACCCATGGTCGGCTGACCGGCTGGACGCCCGACTGGTACGCCGGATTTCCCGCCTACACCTTCTACATGGTGGTGCCCAGCCTCCTCATCGTGATGCTGAACGTAGGCGTCATCATGCCCAACACGTTCTTCGGGGTCGTCGGCGCGATCGCGGTCATGGCCGCCGCCGGCGGTGGCGCATGGTTTGCGCACCGCCGCCTGACCGGCCGGCTGGTGAGGGTGATCGCGTTCGGCGCTTGTCTCCTCGCTCCGATGCTGCTCATCGAGCTGCCGTACAACATCGCCTTCAAGCTCGTGGCCGTGTCGGGCCTGGTGATGATGCCGGCCGCGGTCTGGCTCTTCGCCAAGGGCCTGTCGCTGCGCACGCCCGGCCCCGAGTTGATGGCGATCGCCAGCGTGCCGTTCCTGATGGACCAGAAGCTGTTCCACATCTACGGCGGCAACATCGGCTCGACCATGGCCGGCGAGTTCGCGTTCTCGATCTCGCTGACCCTGTCGATCGCCGCACTCGGTGTCATCTCACGCGGGATCGCGACCGGAAAATGCCGAGCGCTCGGCGCGTCGATGCTCGCGCTGGCCGCGCTCTGCCACGTGATCCCCGCCTTCTTCGCCGTGGTGGGCGTGCTCGTCGTCGCAGTGATGCGCTCCGCCGGTCCCGACCCCACGCGACATGGCTCGTTTGGGAAACGCGCTCTCGGGTTCGTCGGTCGCTACCTCGGTGAGGTCAGACGGAGCACGCTGTACCTCGCCACGGTCGCGCCCGTCGCGGGACTTCTCGCTGCCTGGTGGTACGTGCCGTTCTTCGGACGCCGCGCCTACCTCAACGACATGGGTTGGGAGAAGCTCGGGGTCAAGGTCGTGAAATGCGGCCAGACGGTCATCGACTGGAAGGAGATGAAGCGGTACCTGCTGCCGTTCGCTCCTCACCTCGGCAGCTCAGGCCTGGCGGTCGACGATCCCAACATGCTGCACGGCAAGATCTTCTTCGTGCTCGCCGCGGTCGGCGCACTGCTCTCGGTCGTGATGATGGTGCGCGCCGGACTGGTGCTGACGATCATCACCCTGGTCAGCGCGGTGGCGTTCGTCTACATGCCGCAGGACCGCTTCTGGAACGCGCGCGTGCTGCCCTTCTATTACCTCGGGATCTACTTGCTCGCGGGTGTCGGCGTGTACCTGCTGCTCCGGTCGCTGGTGCTGGTCTTCTCGGGGCGCTGGGTCGACCCGTGGCTCCCGCTGAGCATCTTCACCGTCATCTGCGGTGCGGGCGTCGTGTTCGTCATGCTGGGGTTCACGCTGCGCGACCTGCCCGGCGGCGAGATGGTCGACGAGAACGGCAAGGGGCTCCCCGCCGGTCAGGCCGGCCTCGCCTACCGCTGGTTCGGGATCACCGCGACGTCGACCGGCGACGCCCGCGGCTGGGCCGCGTGGAACTTCCAGGGTGTCGAGCTGAAGCCGTCGGCGCTCGACCGCTCGAGCTCGCGCGAGTTCAAGGCCATGATCGACGAGATGGCCAGGATCGGGCGCGAGAACAAGAGCGGCGGACACCCCGACGGTTGCGGGCGCGCATATTGGGAGTACGACAGCTCGATCGAGAAGTACGGCACGCCGATGGCGCCGATGCTGTTGCCGTATTACACGCACAGCTGCATCGGGTCGATGGAGGGTCTCTACTTCGAGGCGTCGTCGACCACGCCGTACCACTTCCTCGTCCAGTCCGAGCTGTCGCAGGCGCCGTCCCGACCCGAGCGGTTCGACTGCCACCTCGGCTTCGACATTGCGCCGTACAGCGAGTTCAACCTCGACCTCGGCATCCGGCATCTCCAGATGCTCGGAGTGCGCTACTTCATGGCACTCACCGATTCGACGAAGGCCAAGGCGGCGCACGATCCGCGGCTGCGCAAGGTCGGTCACTCCGACGCGGTGCAGCCGGCATCTGGCGCCTCGAAGACGACCGGATGGGACATCTACGAGATCGCCGAGGTGACCCAGGTCGAGGCCCTCGACAACCTGCCGAGCGTCTACACCGACGTCAGCCAGGACATCCACGAGTGGGCCCGACCGTCGATCGACTGGTTCAACGATCCGCAGTCGTGGACCGTGTACCGAGCAGCGTTCGGCCCGTCGAACTGGCCGAAGGGGAAGGCGGCCGACGACCCGAAGGTCGTGCCGGCTCCCGCGCCCGACCTGAGCGTGTCGAACGTGCGCACCTCGCTCGACACGCTCTCGTTCGACGTCGACAAGTTGAACTCGCCCGTGCTCGTGAAGACGTCGTACTTCCCGAACTGGGAAGCGAGCGGCGCGGACGGGCCCTATCGCGTCACACCCAATCTCATGGTCGTCATCCCGCGTCAGCATCACGTCGTGATGACCTATGGCCGCACCGCGATGGAGTACCTCGCCTGGTTGGCGACGGGCATCGGCCTGTTGCTCGTCGCCGCACTCATCAAGTGGCCGCGCCGCGTCGTCGCGGCGGGCGACGTGAACGAGTTCTTCGGTGACCGCGACCCTTCGAGCGCGCCCGAGTCATTGGGCCAGGGCGTCGATGTGCCCGACGAGGCGGAGGGGTCGGAAGAGCCCGAGGATTCGGACGGGCCCGAGGACTCTGATGGGCCCCAGGACTCTGATGGGCCCCAGGACTTGGACGCGCCCCAGGACTTGGTCGAGGCGGAGGGGTCGGACGAGCCCGAGCAGCTCGAGTGAGGTTCTTCCGTCGCTTCCTGCTTGTCGGTGCGATCGTCACCGCCGTCGACGTGGTGGCCGTCCTGCTCCTCGCCCGTTTCACCACGTGGCCGCTCGCCCTCGTCGACGCGATCGCGATCGCCGTCGCAACGGTGATGTCGTATGTCCTGCACCGCCTGATCTCGTTCGGCGCCGAACCGGCGCGGCGCTGGTACCGCGACACGTTCCACTACGTGAGCGCAGTGGTCGTCGCATTGGCCGTCGACGTCGCCGTCTTCTGGGCGATGACCGGCGCGGTCAGTGACGACCGGTCGATCCCTCGCCTGCTCCTGCCCAAGGCGTTGGCGCTGGTCGCGGCGTTCGCGGTCCGGCTGTTCTCGTACCGCGAGGTCATGTTCCACCAGGTCCGGACCGACCAACAGCGCCCCGTCCGCCGACTCACAGCGCCGGGCGACCTCCGCCTCAGCCTGGTCATCCCCGCGTACTTCGAACAGGACGCGATCGGTGACACGATCGCCGGCGTCGAGGCCGCGCTCGGACACCTGCGTGACGACGGTGGATTCGAGATCGTCGTCGTCGACGACGGATCGGGCGACGACACCGCCGGTGCGGCGGCGAGGGCGGGCGCGGATCAGGTCATTCCGCTCGCGGTCAACGGCGGTAAGGGTGGCGCGGTCCGCGCCGGCATGCTCGCGGCGCGCGGTCGCACGGTCGCGTTCACCGACGCCGACCTGTCGTACTCACCCGACCAGGTGCTGCGCCTGCTCGAGGGGATCGAGGCCGGCTGGGACGTCGTCGTCGGCAGCCGCAAGCACACCGAGACGCGCACGTTGGTGCAGGCGCGTCGCCTCCGTGAGATCGGCGGACGCGTCGTCAACGCGTTCACCTCCGCGGTGCTGCTCGGCCAGTATCGCGATACGCAGTGCGGTCTCAAGGCGTTCCGGTCGGATGTGGCGACGCTGATCTTCGGGCGCTCGCGGATCGACGGGTTCGCGTTCGACGTCGAGGTGTTCCATCTCATCGAGCGGTTCCGCCTCACGATGCTCGAGGTCCCGGTCGAGCTGACCAACTCGACACGCTCGACCGTCCACGTGGTGCGCGACACGGCACGGCTGGTTCGTGACCTCTTTCGCATCCGCAGGGCCGCCCATTCAGGGGCCTACGAGGTGGACGCGGGGCAGTTCCCTGTGACCTTGGCGCCCGCCGAGGCCGAGTAGGTTCCCGCACATGGCCGACTACGGAGCGATCTTCAAGGCATACGACGTGCGCGGGGTGGTGCCCGAGCAGTTCGACGCGGCGATGGCGCACAACATCGGCGCCGCCTTCGCCCGCTTCGCCGTGTCGGAGGACGCGTCGGTGACCCGCGTGCTCGTCGGGCGCGACATGCGACCGTCGGGCGTCGACATGGTCGCCGCGTTCGCGGCGGGTGTCTGCTCACAGGGCATCGACGTCGTCGAACTGGGCCTGACGTCGACCGACGAGGTCTACTTCGCGGCGGGCTCGCTGAAGGCCCCTGCGGCGATGTTCACGGCGTCGCACAACCCCGCGCAGTACAACGGCACCAAGTTCTGTCTGTCCGGCGCGCGGCCGGTCGGCGAAGACAGTGGCCTGCACCAGATCCGCGACGACGCAGCCCGTGGCCTCGCCGCCGTGGCCGACACCGGATCGGTCACGCAACTCGACGTGCTCGACGCGTTCGCCGATCACGTCCGATCGTTCGTCGACGTCGCGGCGCTGGCGCCACTGAAGGTCGTGGCCGACACCGCCAACGGCATGGGCGGACTCGTCGTGCCGGCCGTGTTCGGCTCGCTGCCGTTCGACCTCGAGATCCTGTTCGGCGAACTCGACGGCACGTTCCCGAACCATCCGGCCGATCCGATCCAGCCCGCAAACCAGCGCGATCTGATGGCGCGCGTCCTCGAGGTCGGCGCCGATGTCGGCCTCGCGTTCGACGGCGACGCCGACCGTGTCTTCCTCGTCGACGAGAAGGGCGTCGGGCTGTCGGGTTCGACGGCGACGGCGATCCTCGCCGACGCGATCCTGCGGCGTCACGGCGGCGGCAAGGTGGTCTACAACCTCATCTGCTCGAAGGCCGTGCCCGAGGTGATCCGTGAAGCCGGCGGCGAGCCGATCCGCTCGCGGGTCGGGCACAGCTTCATCAAGCAGGTCATGGCCGAGACCGGCGCGCTGTTTGGCGGCGAGCACTCCGCGCACTACTACTTCGCCGACAACTACCGGGCCGACTCGGGGCTGATCGCCGCGGTGCTCGTACTCGAGCAGATGTCGATCCGTTCCATTGCATTGTCCGATCTGCGCAAGCCGTACGAGCGCTACGCCGACTCGGGCGAGATCAATACGAAGGTCGCCGACACCGGCGTGGTGATCGAGCGGGTCGCGGCGGCCTATGCCGGCGTGTCGCAGGACCGGCTCGACGGCCTCACGGTCGACGCCGGTGACTGGTGGTTCAACCTGCGTCCCTCGAACACCGAGCCGCTGCTGCGCCTCAACCTCGAAGCGGCGACCCCGGCCGACGTCGCAACCCGCGTCGCCGAGGTCGAGTCACACTTCGGCGCTTGATGCTCTGGTGTTCTTGACGCTTCGGCGTTCCAACGACAACGGTGGTGCACATGGCGATTTCTGATGTCCGTCTCCTCGAATTCCTGGCGTGCCCTGACGACAAGGGCCCGCTGCTCTACTTCGCCGACGAGAACTCGCTCTACAACCCGCGGCTCAAGCGGCGTTACGCGATCAAGGACGGCATCCCCGTCATGCTGATCGACGAGGCCGAGACGGTCGCGGCCGCGGAGCACAAGCGGCTCCTCGCCAAGGCCGAGGCCGACGGCATCGAGCCGAACTTCGCTCCCGCGGGCTCCTGATCCCATCGTTCGGGCGTCGACGATGACCGGCGAGCGGCTCGACAGTCTGGGATTGTGGGATGCCCTCGCCGCGACCGCGCCCGAGAGGCTGACGGAGCAGTTCGGACGCGAGGGCGCCGGCGATGTCGTTCCTCCGGCGATCGAACACCTGCGCAGCCGATCGGTCGAGCTCATCGCTGACGACTCGCCTGCGCGACGCCTCGCGCGGCGGATCGGGCGGACGATGCCGATCATCTACGGCGGGGGAGTGCCAGGGCTCGACGCAGCGACCTGTTGGAAGTCGGCGTGCAACCTGCACGCCAAGCTCCCGGCATTCGCCAACGAGATCGTCGCCGTCACCCACGAGGAGATCTGCGGCTGGGGCCAGAACGGTGACGTCACCCGCCAGGTCTTCTCGCTCATCCTGCTACGCCACTCGGGCGAGTCGCCCGACGAAGCTGCGGCGTTCGACGTGGTCGCTGACATCTGCGATGAGATCGTGGCCGACGTCCACACCGTCGTTGCGCAAGGCCCGAATCGCCTCGCGGAGCTGTGCGATCTGGTGTTGTTCGGCGATGTCGTCTCACTCGAGCTGGCCGCCGTCGCCGGCGTCGACCCGGGGCCGACGCCGATTCTCGAACGCTTCACCTGACCAAGCGCGGTGCGGCGCCGATCGACGCCCGAAACGACGATTGGTGCGAATCGCGACGCGAAATCAGCGCGCAATTCACCCACTTCGGCCCATTGCTCGGACGGCGTCGCGTCCCGATGTCTGAGCATGGCTACCGTCGTCGGATGGCGCACAGTCGATCGAGCAGAAGGACGTAGGCGTGGGATTGCTTGTCGCCGGGTGGCGGCACCTTTCGGTGAGTCCCCAGGTCCTCGCGGATCTGATCGTGGGTGCGCGTGCGCAACTCGACGCTGAGTCCCCCGACGGCGTCGCCGTATTGGAGCAAGGAGAGAGGTCGGGTGTGCTCGCGTTCAACCCGACGATTGCTGATGAGCAGACGATTGTTGCTTGCATCATGGCGAATGCCCGACCAGTACCGACGGGCCCTACCGACCGCGGCTGACGCCAACCCTGCGTGGGCCCTCGGCCCGTTGGGCGACGTGCTCGACTTCCTTGGCGCGTCGCTCGTGAACCTCTGGCCGGTCGACAAAAAACGAATTCGGGAAATTCGAAACCTTCTCGAAAACTCGCCAGTACCCATTCTGCCCTCGGCGACGATGCCGGCGACGGCGCAGGAATGGGAGGTCTTTCGAAAGGCAAACCGGAGCTCGGAGATTCATGACGCCGTCGAGTTCGACAACGTCGACGACGCGCGACGCCTGCTCGATGCCGGCGAGGATCCGAATGCTCGGCTCGGGATTTCTCCGACGCATCATTTCTCGCTGCTACACCACGCACTCGACGTTCAGGTCGACGGTCACGCTCAGGACGGACCGTACCCAACGACGGAGATGATCGAACTCCTCATAGGGCGAGGCGCGAACGTCGAGGAGCGGAGCTACCGCGGCGGATCCTCCCTGGACATGGCGCAGGGCTACGTGAACCTTCGGTCAGTGATCCTGGAGGCCATCGAACATCGATCAACCGACGCGGGGTGAAGCACTTCGTCGACGCCGTCGGTCGCCCCGTCGCACTCCTGAACCATTCGGCTTGAGGTGGAATCACACCTGGCCCCGGCTTGCTCCCATCACCATGCCCTCTCGGCCCAACGGTGCACCGCGGCTCTGAATACCGCGAATTGTGTGAATCGCGCCGCGAAATCAGCGCGCAATTCACACAATTCTGTCGATCTGAGCGAGGAGCGGGCTGAGCGGTACGCCAGACCCACGGGACAGCCCCCTCCTGTGGTGGCGACGGCGGCATGGCCGACACGCCCGACGGCGGCTATCGTGGAGTTCGCAAGGGCTGCAGCGAACCCGGTGTCTGATGACCCCAGCCCCGCCGATCAACATCAACCTCTGATTTGTCGCGGGAGCGTGCAACATGTCCATTTCACCCAACGATTTCAAGGTCGCAGACCTCAGCCTGGCCTCCTTCGGCCGCAAGGAGATCGACCTCGCCGAGCACGAGATGCCCGGCCTGATGGCCACCCGGGCCGAGTTCGCCGATGCCCAGCCGCTGGCCGGCGCCCGCATCATGGGCTCGCTGCACATGACCATCCAGACGGCGGTCCTGATCGAGACCCTCGTGGCGCTCGGCGCCGACGTGCGCTGGGTGAGCTGCAATATCTTCTCGACACAGGATCACGCTGCTGCCGCGGTCGCGGTCGGATCCGATGGCACCGCCGACGATCCCCACGGCGTGCCTGTCTTCGCCTGGAAGGGCGAGTCGCTGGACGAGTACTGGTGGTGCACCGACCAGGCCCTTCGCTGGCCCGACGGTGGCGGCCCGAACATGATCCTCGACGACGGCGGCGACGCCACGATGCTCGTGCACAAGGGCACCGAGTACGAAGCGCACGGCGAGGTCCCGCCGCCCCACGAGAGCAACTCCGACGAGTGGAACGTCGTCCTCGAACTCCTCCGCAAGTCGGTCGCGAACGAGCCCGATCGGTGGACCAAAGTCGGCGCGGCCATCAGGGGTGTGACCGAGGAGACGACCACCGGCGTGCACCGCCTCTACCAGATGTTCGAGGCCGGACAGTTGCTGTTCCCCGCCATCAACGTGAACGACTCGGTGACCAAGTCGAAGTTCGACAACCTCTACGGCTGTCGTCACTCGCTCATCGACGGCATCAACCGCGCGACCGACGTGATGATCGCCGGCAAGGTCGCCGTCGTCTGTGGGTACGGCGACGTCGGCAAGGGCTGCGCGGCATCGCTGCGAGGCCAGGGTGCCCGCGTGATCATCACCGAGATCGACCCGATCTGCGCACTGCAGGCGGCGATGGAGGGATACCAGGTCACGACCCTCGAGGACGTCCTCACGACGGCCGACATCTTCATCACGACCACCGGCAACAAGGGGATCATCTCCGCCGAGCACATGGCCCGGATGAAGCATCAGGCCATCGTCGGCAACATCGGTCACTTCGACAACGAGATCGACATGGCCGGCATCGCCAAGATGAGTGACGTCCAACGGGTCAACATCAAGCCGGGCACCGACGAGTTCGTCTTCCCCGACGGTCATTCGGTCATCATGCTGGCCGAGGGTCGTCTGTTGAACCTGGGAT
Organism: Acidimicrobiaceae bacterium; assembly: GCA_043734285.1. Lineage (GTDB taxonomy): Bacteria > Actinomycetota > Acidimicrobiia > Acidimicrobiales > Microtrichaceae > JAYTFP01. The sequence goes on along the minus strand of JAYTFP010000180.1, from coordinate 17,315 downwards.
GCGCGACCGGCCACCCCAGCTTCGTGATGTCGAACAGCTTCACGAATCAGGTGATCGCCCAGATCGAGATGTTCACCAAGACGGCGGACTACCCGCTCGGCGTCTACACGCTGCCGAAGCTGCTCGACGAGAAGGTCGCCCGGCTGCACCTCGATGCGTTGGGCGTGAAGCTCACCAAGCTGACGCCCGAGCAGGCCGACTACATCGGCGTCGGCGTCGACGGTCCGTACAAGCCGGAGCACTACCGATACTGAGGGCTGACTGTCACCGGTCGTTCCTACGATCGGCCGGATGTTCCTTCCAACCCATTGCCCGGCGTGTCGCGCCGTCGGAGCGGCGCCGTGCGCGAGTTGCGTCGGGCGCCTGCGCGCCGCGCCGCGACTCGCGTTGCCCGGCGGCATCGACGCGGCCGTGAGTCTGTTCGCCTACGACGGTGTCGGCCGCGACCTCGTCACCGCGCTCAAGTACCGCAACCATCGCGACGCGATCTCGGTCCTGTCCGCCGCACTCGCTGCGGCGATCATCGGTCAGGGGCTCGAGCCCGACCTGGTCACCCACGTCGTCACCACCGCGGAGCGCCGCCGCGTGCGCGGGTTCGATCAGGCCGAACTGCTGGCCCGGCTCGTGGCCCGCGAGCTCGGGGTCACCCACCGGACAGTGTTGCGCCGCCTCGACGCCGGGCATCAGACGGGCCGCGACGTGACCGCCCGCGCTGCGGCCCGATTCCAGGCTCGCTGCCCCGTTCCGACGCGTGTGCTGGTGGTCGACGACGTCCGGACGACGGGCTCGTCGCTCGCCGGCGCTGCGGCTGCGTTGCGTGACGCGGGCGCCGTCACGGTCTGGGCGGGCACCCTGGCAGCAACCCCGAAGACCCACCCCTCGAACGCGGTCGCGTCCTCTACGCTCAACCTCATCGACGCGGTGCCCGCCACCCCCGGCCAGGCACGAGGAGGTTGAGTGTGCAGATCAAGGTGAGCGCCCGCCACACCGAGCTCGGCAAGAGGGAGAAAGACCTGATCGTCGAGAAGATCACTCGTCTCGGCGGCAAGTTCCTCGAGATGGATCGGGCTGATGTCCACTTCTCAGAGGAGCGGAATCCCCGGATCAGAGACAAGGACGTGTGCGAGATCACCCTCGAGGGGCACGGTCACCACATCCGGTGCCGGTCGAACGGCCCCGATCATCTGACCGCCGTTGATCGGGCCATCGAAAAGCTCGAGAACAAGCTGCACAAACTCAAGACCAAGCTGAGCACCCATCGCACCCACCGCGACGTGACCAAGTCGAAGCTGTGGGCCAACGCCGACACCTCGCTCCCGCCGGCGCTGATCGACGGCATGTCGTCCGAGGCGACCGCTGGCTCGATGGTGACAGCCGGCGTCGCGGTCGCCGACGCGGATCTCGAGCCGGCCTCGGCCGAGGCCGAAGAGCTCGTGGCGAGTTACCGCATCGTGAAGACCAAGACGGTCGAGCGGTTGCGGTTGACGGCGCTCGATGCCGCGATGCGGATGGACCTGGTCGAGCACCCGTTCTACTTCTTCACCAACCTCGAGACCGGCCGGTCCGCGGTGATCTATCGACGCGACGACGGCGACATCGGCCTGATCGACGAAGTCGACTGAATCGGGCGGGCGGCTCGTGAACGCCGCCGCCGACCTTCGCCGGTAGGCTGGCCCGACCTATGGGCATTCTCGACAGATTTCTCCGCGTTGGCGAAGGCCGCAAACTCAAGGCGCTCGCCGACCTGGTGCCGGACATCAACGCGCTCGAACCCGAGTTGCAGGCGCTGGATGACCAGTCGTTGCAGGCCAAGACGGGCGAGTTCCGTCAGCGTCTCGACAACGGCGAGCCGGTCGATGATCTACTGATCGAGGCCTTCGCGGTGACCCGCGAGGCAGCTCTTCGGGTCATCGGCCAGCGCCACTACGACGTCCAGATGATGGGCGGGGCCGCGCTGCACTTCGGTTGGGTCGCCGAGATGAAGACCGGCGAGGGCAAGACCCTCGTCTCGTCGCTGCCCGTCTACCTGAACGGCCTGACCGGCAACGGCGTCCACGTCATCACGGTCAACGACTATCTGGCCCGCCGCGACGCCGAGTGGATGGGGCGCATCCACAAGTGGATGGGTCTCACCGTGGGCCTGATCCTGCCCGACGTCTGGGATTTCGACCACAAGCGTGAGCAGTACCACTGCGACATCACCTACGGCACGAACAACGAGTTCGGCTTCGACTATCTCCGCGGCAACATGGCCATGAAGGCCGACGAACGGGCCATGCGAGAGTTCGAGTACGCGATCGTCGACGAGGTCGACTCGATCCTCATCGACGAGGCGCGGACCCCGCTGATCATCGCGGGCCAGATCGCCGACGCCGCGAAGCTCTATTACCGGTTCGCCTCGATCGTGCGCGGTCTGCGCCGCGACGACGGTGACGGCGGCGACTACGAGGTCGACGAAGAGAAGCGCACCGTCTCACCGCTCGAGTCGGGCATCGAGAAGATCGAGAAGGCGTTGGGCGTCGAGAACCTCTACGACGACGTGTCGACGAACCTCGTCCATCAACTCGGCGTCGCGCTCAAGGCGAAAGAGCTGTACCACCGCGACAAGGACTACCTCGTGGCCGACGGCGAGGTGAAGATCGTCGACGAGTTCACGGGCCGCGTTCTCGAGGGTCGTCGCTGGTCCGAGGGTCTACACCAGGCCGTCGAGGCCAAGGAGGGCGTGCGGATCAAGGAAGAGAACCAGACGCTCGCGACGGTCACCCTGCAGAACTACTTCCGGCTCTACAAGAAGCTGGCGGGCATGACCGGCACCGCTCAGACCGAGTCGGCCGAGTTGATGAGCACGTACAACCTCCAGGTGGTGTCGATCCCGACGCACCGCCCGCTCGTGCGTAACGACCAGGCCGACCTCATCTACAAGAACGAGGACGCGAAGTTCGACGCCGTGGTCGATGACCTCGTGACCCGCTCCGAGACGGGCCAGCCCGTGCTCGTCGGCACCATCTCGGTCGAGAAGTCCGAGAAGTTGTCGCGCCTGCTCGAGAAGCGTGGCGTGCGCCACGAGGTGCTGAACGCCAAGCAGCACACGCGTGAGGCCGAGATCGTCGCCCAGGCAGGCCGTCTCGGCGCGGTGACCGTGGCGACCAACATGGCCGGTCGTGGCGTCGACATCCTGCTCGGCGGCTATCCCGAGGGCCTGGCGACGCGCGACGTGATCGCCGAAGGGCTCGATCGCGAGTCCGACGAGGGCACGGCGCGCTACGACGAGTTGTTGGCCAAGTTCGCGACCGAGTGTGCGGCCGAGGGTGACGAGGTGCGTGAGCTCGGTGGTCTCTACGTTCTCGGTACCGAGCGTCACGAGTCGCGCCGCATCGACAACCAGCTCCGCGGCCGGTCGGGTCGTCAGGGCGACCCGGGCGAGAGCCGCTTCTACCTGTCGCTCGAAGACGAGCTGATGCGCATCTTCGCGACGGGCGCGATCCAGATGGTCATGGGCAAGAATTGGCCCGACGACGTGCCGATCGAAGCGAAGATGGTCTCGAAGGCGATCGAGCGAGCACAGAACACCGTCGAGCAACGCAACGCCGAGATCCGCAAGAACGTGCTGAAGTACGACGAGGTCATGGATGCCCAGCGCAAGGTCATCTATCGGCGTCGCGACGAGGTGCTCGACGACGCCGACCTGTCGGAGGACGCGCTCCGGTACCTCGCCGAGGTCGTCGACTCGTCGATCTCGACCTATTGCGACGGCGACTTCTCCGAGTCGTGGGACGCGAAGGGGCTCCATGCCGAGGTGCAGACGTTCTGGCCAACCACCGTCACGGTCGAGCAGATCGTCGACTGCACCTCCACCGACGAGCTCTACGACGTCGTCATGGCCGACGCCACGGCGCACTACCACCAGCGCGAGGAAGAGCTCGGCGCAGAGGCGATGCGCGAGGTCGAGCGCCAGGTCATGCTGCGCATCGTCGACCAGCGGTGGCGTGACCACCTGCGCGAGATGGACTATCTCGAGGACGGTATCCAGCTGCGCGCGATGGGCCAGAAGGATCCGCTGACCGAGTGGCAGCGCGAGGGCTTCGAGATGTTCAACCAGCTCGTCGAGACGGTGAACCAGGAGTTCGTGAAGTACATCATGCACGTGCAGGTCGTGGTCGAAGACAACGCCCCGCAGGTGTCGAACATGACGTACACCGCGCCCGAAGACCCGTCCGAGTCCGGCGGATCGATCAGCTCGCGCTCCGCCGCCGGAGCGGTGGTCGGCGACGACCAGCCGCCCGCTGCCGAAGAGTCCGCCCCCCAGGTGCCGGTGGTGAAGTCCGAGGCCGAGAAGGTGGGTCGAAACGACCCGTGCCCGTGCGGGTCGGGCAAGAAGTACAAGTTGTGCCACGGCAAGTGAGGGCATAGCGCGATGCAAGACTTCAGCGCGTCGCTCGCGGACTTGTCGCGTCGCCTCGGCGAGGCGCGCACCTACCTGCGTATCGAGGAGTTGACGTCCCGACGCCCCCAACTCGAGACCGAGATGGCGCGGCCCGATCTCTGGGACGACGCCGAGACGGCCCAGAAGGTGCAACGCGAATTCGCCGCGCTGGTCGACGACATCGAGGTCTACGACTCGCTCGACGAGGCGGTCGACGACGCGTCGACGCTCGCCGAGCTCGCACGCGAAGAGGGCGACGAGTCGCAGGAGCCCGAGATCGCCACTGCGATCGGTACCCTCGAACGGCGCTTCGACGAGCTCGAACTGCGCGCGTTGTTCACGGGCGAGTGGGACGACTGTGACGCGATCATGGAGTTCAACTCCGGCGCGGGCGGCGTCGACGCGCAGGACTGGTGCGAGATGCTCATGCGGATGTTCCTCCGCTGGGCGGAGAAGCGCGGGTTCGAGGTCGAGATCGACGCGGCGTCGCCGGGAACCGAAGCCGGCATCAGCTCGGCGACGTTCATCCTGAAGGGTCGTTACGCCTACGGGTACCTGCGCAGCGAACACGGCGTGCACCGGCTCGTGCGCATCTCGCCCTTCGACAACGCGGCGCGGCGGCAGACCTCGTTCGCCTCGATCAAGGTCACGCCGTTCATCGAGGACACCTCGGGTGAACTCGAGATCGACGAGAAGGACCTGCGCATCGACGTGTACCGGTCGTCGGGAGCCGGCGGCCAGCACGTGAACGTGACCGACTCCGCGGTGCGCATCACCCACCTGCCCACCGGCGTGGTCGTGTCGTGCCAGAACGAGCGCTCGCAGCACCAGAACAAGGACCAGGCGATGAAGGTCCTCAAGGCGAAGCTGCTCGACCTCGAGCGCCAGAAGCACCAGGCGCGGCTCGCCGAGATCACCGGCGATCAGCTCGACGCGAACTTCGGCAGTCAGATCCGCAACTACGTGCTCCATCCCTATCAACAGGTGAAAGACCTGCGGTCGAACATGGAGACCGGCAACATCGACGCGGTGCTCGACGGTGATCTCGATGCGTTGATGGAGGGGTACCTGCGCTGGGAACGGGCGTCGAGCTGATGGTCGAGCCGATCCCGCAACCGATGTCCGTGCCCCGTACTTCCGATGCCCTCCCGGTAGAGTCGATGCCGCTGTGATCAAACTCGACAACGTCACGAAGATGTACAAGAACGAACACGTCGCGCTCCGCGACGCGAACGTGCGCATCGAAAAGGGCGAATTCGTGTTTCTCGTGGGCCCTTCGGGATCTGGCAAGTCCACGTTCATCCGCCTCCTCAACAAACAGGAGTCGCCGACATCAGGTGAGATATGGGTCGCCGGAAAGAACATCGGCGCGCTGCCGAGCTGGAAGGTGCCCCTGCTGCGCCGCAACATCGGGTACATCTTCCAGGACTACAAGCTCCTGCCGAACAAGACCGTCGACGAGAACGTCGCCTTCGCCCTCGAGGCGATCGGCCGGCCCCGCCAGAGCATCCGCACGCAGGTGCCGGCCATCCTCGAGCTCGTGGGTCTGTCGCACAAGGCGAAGGCCAAGCCCGACGAGCTGTCCGGCGGCGAGCAGCAGCGCGTGTCGATCGCCCGGGCGTTCGTCAACCGGCCGTTGATCCTCCTCGCCGACGAGCCGACCGGCAACCTCGACCCGAACACGACGGTCGGCATCATGAAGCTCCTCGATCGCATCAACCGAACCGGCACCACCGTCGTGATGGCGACGCACGACCGTGGCATCGTCGACGTGATGCGCCGCCGCGTGATCGAGCTCGACGACGGCAACGTCGTGCGTGACCAGGCTCGCGGGGTGTACGAGTAGCCATGGCCCTCCGACTCGACTACGTCGCCCGCGAGACCGGGCAGAACCTCATTCGCAACTGGCTGCTGACGCTGGCCACGGTGCTCATCGTCGCCGTGTCGCTCTCGATGCTCGCCGTGACCATGCTGCTCGGCTACTACGGCATCGACAACGCGTTCGTGAAGTGGAACAACGACGTCTCGTTCATCGTCTACATGAACGTGGCCGCGACCCCCGACCAGGTGCAGTCGGTCGGCCGTGATCTCGCCGCGAATCGTCTCGTCGCCCGCTCCGAGTACTACGACCACCAGAAGAGCTTCGAATTGTTCAAGAAGATCTTCTCGAAGGACTCGCCCGAGCTGGTGGGCACGCTGCAACCCGAAGACCTGCCCACGTCGTACCGGGTGAAACCGAAGAATCCCGACGCGCGCGTCGTGAAAGAGATGGCGCGCACCTTCGAGAACAAGACGGGCGTCTACAAGGTCGAGTTCCCCGACGAACAGGTCCGGCAGGTGCAGAATGCCGCGGGACGATTGAGATCGTGGGCCTTCGTGGGCGTGTTCGTCCTGCTCGCCGCCTCGATCATGCTCATCTTCATCGCGATCCAGACCGCGGTGTTCTCGAGACGGCGCGAGATCGAGGTGATGAAGCTCGTCGGTGCCACGAACTGGTTCATCCGAATACCCTTCCTCATCGAGGGGATCGTCCAGGGTCTCCTGGGCGCCGCCATCGCGTCCCTGGTCGCGAAGATCCTGACGTACGCGTGGACCGACAGCGGTTCGTCGAGCAAGAGCATCCTCGCCAAGTTCACCTGGACCGGCGGCGAGCTGAACACGACCGTGTTGTTGCTGCTCGGCATCGGCGCAGTGGTCGGCGCGATCGGCTCCGCGTTGTCGGTCACCTGGTACCTGCGGGTCTGACCGCGATGTCCGACGAGTGGGTGGTCGTCGCGCGGTCCGACGAAGTCCCGATCGGCGCCACGATCGCGGATGACGTCCATGACGTGGTCGCGTGGCGGGGGAGCGACGGCCTCGTCTGCGTCGTCGACAGTCGCTGCCCACACGAGTGGTCACACCTCGATGCGGAAGGGGTCGTCGACGGCGACGAACTGGTCTGCACCGCGCACTTCTGGCGATTCGACCGCGAAGGCCGCGGCACGAAAGTGAACGTGAAGGGCCGACGTGATCTCAAGGCCGACGTCGCGGTGTTCGAGAGTCGCGAGCAGGACGGTGTGATCTCGGCTCGTCTGGGCGGTTCGGCCCACGCAGGTGAGCCTGCGCCGTCAGGCGGCAGGCTCCGTTGAGAGAGCGTCCTCGTCGTCGGGAAGTGGTGAGGCCGCCCCATCACCATTGAGTCGTACGGCTGATGCAGGGGTACCCCGACCCCGGGGTACAGTCGAAAGGTCCAAATGGTCGGATCCCCCTGGTGGACCTGCGGAACGACCGAGAGCAGTGCGGAGCTGAGGGGCACCAGCGGAATGACGCGTACCCGAATCCTGATGGCTGTGCTGATGGCAGCGACCGCTGTCGCTGTCGTGCCGGCCCTCGGCGATGTGGCGAACGCGGTCGACACGCCCTCGACCCCACGGTCCGAGCTGTCGGTCTTCCCGGTGCTCTACAACGTGGGCAACATCAACGACTTGGCACTCGGCGTGCGGATCGCCCCCGACGGCGCGGTCTACATCGAACGCAAGTCGGGCCTCGTCCAGAAATACGACAGCGTGAGTGACACCACGGCGACGACCGTGGTCAACCTTCAGAACGCGGTGTACGACCACTGGGACCACGGCATGTTGGGCATGGCCCTCGACCCGTCGTTCACGAACTCGGGCTACCTCTATGTCCTCTACTCGTACAACAAGCAGCCGGGCGTCGCGACGTTCCCGCGATGGGGCTCGGGCGGCGCCGGCGACCAGTGCCCGACCACGCCCGGTGAGAACACCGACGGTTGTGTCACGAGCGTGCGGCTGAGCCGATTCCTCGTCGACTCGGTGGGACACGCCGGATCGGAGCAGGTCCTCGTCGACAACGATGCCAATGGCGGGTGGTGCGAGCAGTTCCCGAGCCACAGCGCCGGCTCGTTGGTGTTCGACTCATACGGTGCGCTGTACGCGAGCGCGGGCGACGGGGCCAGCTTCTGGAACACCGACGTCGGTCAGTTCGGCGGCACGTTGCCCGATTCGACCAATCCGGTCGTCAAGAAGAACCCCTGCAACGACCCGCCAGGGTATCTCGGCGGATCGATGAACGGCACCAACGCCGAGGGCGGCGCCTTTCGGGCGCAGAGTGCGCGGTCACTGGTGAATGACGCCTATTCGCCGTACAACGGCGCGATCATCCGCATCAACAAGGACACCGGCGCGGCGATGCCCGACAATCCGCTCGTCGGCAACGGGATCGCCGGCGACGATCGCATCGTGGCGTTCGGGCTGCGCAACGGGTTCCGCTTCAACATCCGCCCCGGCACGCGCGATCTCTGGGTGGGCGACGTGGGATGGGACACCACCGAAGAGGTCAGCCACTTCACGTTCGACCCCACGCAGAAGGTCGCGGGCAACTTCGGTTGGCCCTGTTACGAGGGCGCCGATCAGATTCCGTCGTACTCGTACTACGACATGTGCACGCGGCTCTACGCCGATCAGCCCGCCGGGCAGTCGTCGGGCGGGTTCAGCGCGATCGGCACGGGCGGATCGACCTCGCAGTTGATCGCGCCCACGTATACCTGGAAGCACGCCGACGCGATGGTGGGCGGTTGCACCGCGACGAACTCGTCGTCGATCGGCGGGCCGTTCATCACTTCGAACGCGTGGCCGTCTGATCTGCGCAACGCCTACATCTTCGGCGACTACTCGCGGAAGTGCATCTGGGCGATGCGCAACAGCGACCCCAACGACGTGCAGCTCCTCGTGAGCGACGCCGCGGTCGTCGACATGCAGATCGGTCCGTCCGGCGACCTGTACTTCCTCGACGGCAACAACTCGACCCTCTACCGACTCGCCCCCAACAACGTGAACCTTCCACCTGTCGCCAGTTTCACAGCGACACCGTCGGGCGGGCCGACGCCGCTCGTCGTGACGGTCGACGCGTCGGCGAGCAACGATCCCAACCCCGGCGACACGCTCCACTACGCATGGGACTTCAGCGACGGTGCGGGATTCGTCTCCGGCAACGCGATCACCACGCACACGTTCAACGCGACCGGCGCGACAGTGATCACACTGCGCGTCACCGACGCGTCGAATGCGTCGACGACCACGACGAGGACGGTCACGCCGAACAACCTCGCGCCCGTGATCCACTCGGTGACGACCAACGGCGCGTGGTCGGCCGGCTCGACGGTCACGTTCTCGGCGAATGTCACCGACGACCAGATCGTGACCGCGTCCGAGTACGACTGGCAGATCATCCTCAACCACTGTTCGCGGATCGTGAAGACCGACTGCCATCAGCACTACAACACGGTGCAGGGGCTTGCCCACGCCTCGTCGGGATCGTTCACCGCACCCGAGCACGACTGGCCGACATGGCTCGATCTCGAGCTCACCGTCACCGACGCGTCGGGCTCGACGGCGACCTCGTCGACGCGGATCGACCCGAACACCGCGAGCCTGACCGTTGGCTCCAACCCGGCGGGTGTGAACATCTCGGTCGGTGGCCTGACGACGCCTGCGCCGTTCTCGCTCACCGAGATCCAGGGGAGTCACCTCCAGATCGCCGCGCCGCCGACCGCCACGATCAACGGCCAGACGGGCACGTTCTCGAGTTGGAGCGACGGGTCGACCAATCCCGTGCTGAACGTCACGTTCCTGAACGCCGACGTGAGCCGCACGGCCACGTACACGATGCCGGTGCCCCCTCCGCCCCCGCCAGCGCCGCCGCCGCCCCCGCCGCCCTCGGGTCCGCCGATCGGGGCCACGGAGTGGGCGCTGCCGTTCGGCAACACGTACGCGATCCTCAACGGTTGGGCCGGTGACTACGACGCCGGCGCGGGGCCGATCAACGTGCTCTACACCGTCAACGGCAGGATGGCAGGTGTGGTCTCGGCGAGCCGGAGTCGCGCCGATGTCGCGTGGGGTTACCCCGTACTCGGGCCGAATCACGGCTACACCGTCCCGGTCGTCGCGCCCGGCACGAGCGTCGTGATCTGCGGCTACGCGCTCAACGTCGGCCCCGGTGTCTCGATGCCGATCGGCTGCACCGGATTCCACCGGCCGAAGCCGAAGAAGGTCGTCCGTCGGCGCTGATCGGTCGGGCGGATCGCGGGGTCGGTCGGACCCCTCGGCCCGACGCGGCCGCCATCGACGTGGCAGGCTGAGTCTCCTTCGAGTCGGGCGGGGTGGGGATGTCGCAGCGGGTTCGTGGCGTGGTGGCGAGGGGCGTCGGTCTGCCCGTCTCGCTCGAGACGATCGTGATCCCCGACCCCGGTCCGGGCGAGGTCGTCGTCGCGATCGCGGCGTGCGGCGTGTGCCACACCGACCTGCACTACCGCGAGGGCGGCATCAACGACGAGTTCCCATTCCTCCTCGGACATGAGGCGGCCGGCACAGTCGAGTCGGTCGGTCCGGACGTGGTGAGCGTGGCACCGGGCGACTTCGTCGTCCTGAACTGGCGAGCGGTCTGCGGCGCGTGCCGCTCGTGTCGTCGGGGCCGGCCCTGGTACTGCTTCGCGACGCACAACGCGACGCAGAAGATGACGCTCGACGACGGCACCGAGCTGTCGGCGGCCCTGGGCATCGGCGCTTTCTGCGAGAAGACGCTCGTCGCCGAGGGTCAGGCGACCAAGGTCGATCCGGCAGCACCGGCGACCGTCGCGGGACTCCTCGGGTGTGGCGTGATGGCGGGCTTGGGAGCGGCGATGAACACCGGCGGCGTGGCGCGTGGCGACTCTGTCGCGGTCTTCGGATGTGGCGGCGTGGGCAACGCCGCGATCGCTGGCGCCCGGCTTGCCGGCGCGGCGGTCATCGTCGGTGTCGATCTCGACGAGCGGAAGCTCGCCTGGGCCCGTGAGTTCGGGGCGACGCACACGGTGGACGCCTCGAAGGTCGATCCCGTCGAGGCGGTCAGGGCCGCGACCGGTGGGTTCGGCGCCGACGTCTGCATCGAGGCCGTGGGACTGCCGGGGACGTATCGCCAGTGCTTCGAGGCGCGTGATCTCGCCGGCACCGTCGTGCTCGTCGGCGTGCCCCGCCCCGAGATGACGCTCGAGCTGCCGTTCCTCGACGTGTTCGGCAGGGGCGGCGCGTTGAAGAGTTCGTGGTACGGCGACTGCCTGCCGTCGCGCGACTTTCCGTTGCTCATCGATCTGTACCTCCAGGGCCGACTCGATCTCGATCGGTTCGTGTCCGAGACGATCGGTCTCACCGATGTCGAGGAGGCGTTCGCGAAGATGGAGCGCGGCGAGGTGCTGCGCAGCGTGGTGACCATCCCATGACGGTCGAGCTGGTGACGACCGCGGGGATCTTCAGCCTCGACGGTGACGACTTCGACGTCGAGAACAACATCTGGCTCGTGGGCGACGACCGGCAGGTGATGGTGATCGACGCCGCGCACGATCACGCGCCGATCGTCTCCGCGGTGAACGGCCGGGCGGTCGCGGCGATCCTGTTGACACATGGCCACAACGACCACATCAACGCGGCCGGCGCGCTCGCCGATGTGGTCGACGCGCCGATTGCGCTGCATCCCGACGATCTGATGCTGTGGTCGGTCGTGTATCCCGACCGCGAGCCCGACCTGGTGATCGAGCCGGGGACGTTTTATTCGGCGGGTGGCCACACGCTCGGCGTCATCCACACCCCGGGCCACTCACCCGGATGCTGTTGCTTCCTCGACGAGGAGGATCACCTGCTGTTCAGCGGCGACACGATGTTCTGCGGAGGGCCCGGAGCGACCGGCCGCAGCTTTTCCGACTCGGCGACGCTGTTGCGCTCGATCCGGGCGGGGCTGCTCGGTCTACCGGCAGAGACGGTGGTGCACACCGGGCACGGAGCGTCGACGACGATCGGCGCCGAGGCACCGCTCATCCGGGAGTTGCTGCGCGCCGACCCGTGACTCGGAGCTCTGCACGGGTCAGTGGCTGTGTGAGTTCTCCCAGCGGTCGTGGAAATCACGGTCGCGATCGTCACGCCCGCCGTGGCCGTAACAGCTGTGGCCGTGACCCGACCTGCGGATCACCTGGATCGACTGGCAGCCGCCGAGCAGTGTTCCGTCGAGATCGGCGAACGTCGCGCATGCGCTGGTGTCGCCCGCTTCGAGGGTCGTGATCGATTGGGTCGGTACGTAGATGAGCAGGTCGCTCACGCCGTCAGTGTTCACGTCGACGATCTTCTGCTTGATCGGCGTGCCACCCTCGAAGCGCACTGTCGGTTGGTCGATCAGAGTGACGTCGTTCAGAGCCGAGCCGTAGATCGCGACGGGGATGATCTCCTTCGACGCGAGATTGATCGGTCGCGGCTTCTCGTGCGGGCGGATGTCGATGTCGACCTGACGGCGACCGTCGATCGTGGTGTAGCCGCCGGGCGTGGTCACGCCACCGAGTCCGACGGTGAGGGTCGGCGCGCCGCCCGAGGTGATCTGCGCGAGAAGGTCGATCGTCGCGCACTGATCCTCGAGGACGTGGAACTCGACGCCGGGCGCAGACGAGAGCGACAACACGTCGGCGCTCGCGACCGGATCGCCGTCGACATTCTCGGTGTTGACCAGCAGGGTCGTCGGTGCGACCGAACCACTGGCGCCGCCGGCGATGGTGAACGCGGCGTTGAGGTCGACCGAGTTGACGACGCTCTCGAGATTGACCGAGCCGTTGCAGTACGTCAGCGTGCCGACCTTCGTGAACGTGGCGTTGACCTGGGTGATGCTCGGGAGCGCGGTGAGTGTGAGCGACACCTGGGTGCTCGGCGCGACGGGCGTGCCGTAGGCGAACGCGGAGGTCCCGACTCCGGAACACACGACGGGATCGACACACGCGGGCGACGGATTCGTCCACGTCATGGCCACGGAGTAGGTCAGGGTCGCCGCCGAGGCGCCCGGCTCTACCAGGCCCGTGCACCACATCGCCGTGCTCAACAACGCGATCAGTCCGAGTCGTTTCATTGCTTCCCCCGCTCACTCACCAGCTGACGGCGTCACGCTATCCCGTCGTCACGGGTCGAGGACGGGCGGATGATTCAATGGGGCGATGACCAGCGATGGCGGTGGTGGGGAAACCGAGGTCTCTGCGTTGCGGGAGGCCCTGTACCGCGGCGACAATGAGGCCGCTCGGGCGCTGGTAGACGCAGGCGCGACAGTCAACGTGTTCGATGCAGCGGCGCTCGGCGACGACGCTCGACTGCGTGAGGCGCTCACGGCCGAGCCCGGAACAGCGATGGCGTGGTCGGCCGACGGGTTCACGGCGTTGCATCTCGCCGCGTTCCTCGGCGGTGTCGACGCTGTTGCCCTCTTGCTCGACCATGGAGCGGACGTCGGGGCCGTCTCGCAGAATCCGATGACCGTGCAGCCACTGCACAGCGCGGCTGCGAGGGGTGACGTCGAGTCCTGCCGGCTCCTGCTCGACCACGGTGCCAACGCGAACGCGGCGCAGCAAGGTGGGTTCACCCCGCTCGACGCGGCACTACACGCGCATGACGAGCCGCTCCGCGCGTTGCTCGAGACCTATGGCGCGATCGCGTCGGGCAACGTGGCGGCGGAGTGAGCACGCTGGTCGTCTACCAAGGTGAGCCCGGGCCACGGCAGCTCGAGCGTTTCGCCGAGGTCGCCGAGCGCCACGACCTGCGGATCGAAGTGTGCCTGCCGGCCGACCGCGAGCATCTCGAGGATCTGTTGCCCGAGATGGACGTCTGGTGGCACATCCTCAGTCCCATCACCGCGGCCCACATGGACCGGGCGCCCCGCCTGCGGTTGATCCACAAGTGGGGCGTGGGCGTGAACACGATCGACGTGGCCGCCGCGACCGAACGGGGAGTCGCGACCGCGAACATGGCGGGTTCGAATGCGGCCGCCGTGGTCGAGGCGACGTTGCTGCTCATGCTCGCGACGCTTCGTCGGGTGACGATCTATCACCAGGCGACGGCCGCGGGACGTGGCTGGAAGGTCGATCCCGGGGTCGGCGAGCGCTGCGGCGAGCTGGCGGGACGGACCGTCGGCATCGTCGGATTCGGCGACATCGGACAGCGTCTGGGCCACGTGTTGTCGGCGATGGGTGCCGAGGTGATTCACCACGCCCGGCGCACCGATCGTCCCGGATGGGTCACGCTCGACGACCTGCTCGAGCGGTCGGATGTCGTCTCGTTGCACATTCCCCTGACTGATGACACCGCCGGACTGATCAATGGGCGGCGGCTCGCGTCGATGCGCTCGGGTTCGGTGCTGGTGAACACCGCGAGGGGAGGGCTCGTCGACCTCGACGCGCTCGCGGCGTCGCTCGCGTCGGGGCATCTCGGTGCCGCCGGACTCGACGTGTTCCCCGACGAGCCGAACGACGGGCGTCACCCGATCTTCGGTCTCGACAACGTCGTGGTGACGCCTCATGTGGCCTGGCTCACGTGGGAGACGCTGGAGCGATCGCTCGATCTCGCGGTCGACAACGTCGAGCGTCTGCGCCGTGGCGATCCGCTCGCGGGCCGCGTGGGCTGAACCGGTTCCACCTGCGTCCTCAAGGCAAAGCGCCGAACGTGCCGATGGTGGGTCCATCGACCTACGCACCCCACCTCCTGTCCAGTCATCCGTACGGCGCCGTTCCCTCGTCGCGCTCGGCGTGATCGCCTGCCTGGCCACCGCGGCATGCCGACCGGCGCCACCGAGCCTGAAGTCGTCGAAGGCGAAGGCACCGAAGACCACCACCACGACGCAGCCACCGGGACCGTTGCGTCCGATGGTGTTCCCGGTCGCCGGCGTGGTCTCGTACAGCGACACGTTCGGCGCGCCTCGCTCGGGCGGGCGCAAGCACGAGGGCCAGGATCTCATGGGCAAGAAGGGCACGACCTTGGTCGCCGCCGCGGACGGGATGGTCACCTATCTCAAGCACGACGTGAGCGGGCTCTCCGGCAACATGATGACGATCAGCGACGCGGACGGCTGGCAATACGTCTACATCCACATCAACAACGATCATCCGGGCACCGACGACGCTGCCAACGTCTTCGAGCAGGCATTCGTCGACGGGATGCGTCAGGGACAGCGCGTCGTGGCCGGCGAGCCGGTGGCCTACCTGGGTGATTCGGGCAACGCGGAGGATGTGGGTTCGCACCTGCACTTCGAGTTGCACACTCCCGACGGCGCGGCGGTGAACGCGTTCGCGAGTCTGAAGGCGGCGACGCACTCGGTGTTCAGCGCCGCGCAGGTGGTGGCCGCTGCGCCGACTGGTGCGGTCGATGTGCTCGCGGCCTCGGCGCCCGGCACGTTGCACGCGGTGGGCTGGGCGCTCGACAAGGTCGTCGACGACTCGGTTCCCGTCAGCGTGTTCGTCGACGGCAATCCCGTGTCGGTCGGCCTCGCCGACGGCGCGCGTCCGGACCTCGCGGCAGCCTTCCCCGACCGCGTGTTCGCGGACCACGCGAACGCCCACGGCTTCGATCTGTCAGTCGGTGGGGTGCCGTCCGGCTCGCACGTCGTCTGCCTGATCCTGCACAACGCCGGCTCGGGTG
Organism: Acidimicrobiaceae bacterium; assembly: GCA_043734285.1. Classification (GTDB taxonomy): domain Bacteria; phylum Actinomycetota; class Acidimicrobiia; order Acidimicrobiales; family Microtrichaceae; genus JAYTFP01. The sequence goes on along the minus strand of JAYTFP010000180.1, from coordinate 1,427 downwards.
GCGGCTCGGCGCGCATCGGCTGCACCACACTCGCCGTCTCGTAAGACCGACAGTCCTAGGCGGTCTCTCCTACGAATGTGTCGCAGGGGCCTCGGGTCGTCGCAGCAGGCGGTGGTCGGTGGCGTCGGGTACTTCGTGGACCGGATGCAGCTCTGCGCCGGGGACGACGGTCGGCCGGTAGCCCTCCGGTGACGCCGTCGTGTTCCCGTCGTGGTCGGGCCATGCCTCGACGATGCCGACGAGCGTGGTGAGCGCGGCGTATCCCCGGTCGACGCAGCCCTGGTCGGTGTCGGGCTCGGGCTCGTAGCCGGTCGGTTCGAGAACGAACTCGAGATGCGTGTCGGTGCTGGCGTTGATGGTCGCCCGGACCGCGCCAAAGGGGGCGATGCGCGCCCAGCGGACGCCCTTCAGCTCGTGGCGGGGCAGCGCGGGGACGTTGAGGTTGATCGCGGAACGCGGCGGTGCCTCGATCACCAGGTCGAGTACCTCGAGGGCGAGGGCGGCGGCGGTGTCCCACTGCCACGGCTCCTGCCATGCGACGCTCACTGCGAGGCCCGACAGTCCGAAGTTCTGGCCGGCGAGCACCGCGCCGACGGTGCCCGAGTGCAGGATCGATCGGCCGGTGTTCAGCCCCGCGTTGATGCCGGACACGACGAGTTCGGGCGCTGCGCCGAAGGCCCCGAGCCGGCTGGCGATGACGGTGAGCGCGGGCGGTCCGGCGAGCGCCCATGCCTCGATGTCGGGCGCGCCGGGGATCTCGACGCGCCGCACCGGGAGTGGACGTCCGGGATCGAGGTCGCCGATCGCCGCGCCAGCGCCGCTCCAGTTCCGGTTGGGCGCGACCACGACGATGTCGTGGCCCGTCGTCGCGAGCGCGCGGGCGAGGACGTGGATCCCTTCCGACTCGATGCCGTCGTCGTTGGTGACCAGGATGCGCATGTCAGGTTCGATTGCTCATCGGGCGAGCGGTCATGTTCGGGTCAGCTCGGCGACGACAGCCTCCGGGTCGTGACTGCCGACGAGCAGCTCGTTCCACTCGGCGCCTTCGAGCACAACCCGCACCGCCCGATGCGTGTCGTGGTGGAGCACGGCGAACTGCTTCTCCCTCGCCGTGCGCCACGTGCCCACCGCGATGACGCCGGGCACGCCGGTCCCGGGCGCGCGCACGCCATGGAGCGCTCCCATCGCGTCGTTGACGATCTCGATCGAGCGAATGGCGGCCGCCGGGACTCGGATGTCGCCGTGCACCGACTCGGCCTTCTCGAACGCTGTGAGTTCGAGAACGAGCTCGTCACCTTCTCGTCGCAAATCGGCCATGTCGTGTCACCTCCCGTGTGACCACGAAGGTACCGGGAGTGGGTGATGAGAGTGGAGCTGGAGGGGCTAATCCACCGCGAGGAGCGATCCGGCCAGCAACCATGGGGATT
>JAYTFP010000179.1:0-10490 GCA_043734285.1 Acidimicrobiaceae bacterium | reverse complement strand
CCAGCGATCGGATCCATCGACGACTCTCACCCGAGAGCGCCCGCGCCGCCTGGACCGACCTCACCACGGAGATCGTGGTCGTCGAGCGCCAGATCCCGTCGCACTGGGCGGGCCGCAGCGTCGGCGACCTCGAATCGACCACCGGAACCCGCATGGTGGCGTTGAACCGGCTCGGCGTGTCGTCGATCCCCGAGGCGTCGCACTCACTGCAGGAGGGCGACGTCGCCTGGCTGTCGGCCCGCAACGACGCGATCGATGCCTGTGACCTCGCCATGAACGAGCTCGTCCGATCGGCGGCCCACTGATGAGGGTCATCACGGTCGGTGGCGGCAAGGTCGGCACATTCATCGCATCGCATCTTGTCGCCGAGGGCCACGAGGTCGTGGTCGTCGAGCAGAGCGCAGAGCGGATCGAAGAGGTGCGCGACACCGCGGCGGCGCGCGGCGTGACGTGGGTCGCGGCCGACGGCTGCGAGGTCGACTCGCTGATGCGCGTGAAGCCCGAGACGGCCGATGTGGTCGTCGCGGTGACCGGCGACGACGAGGACAACTTGGTCGTGTCGCTGCTCGCGAAGCAGGAGTTCGGCGTGCCGCGCGTCATCGCCCGGGTCAACGATCCCGACAACGAGTGGATGTTCAACGAAACCTGGGGCGTCGACGTCGCGGTCTCGACACCGCACCTGCTCACGTCACTCGTCGAGAAGGCCGTGTCGGTCGGCAGCCTCGTTCGACTGTTTTCGTTCGAAGGCGACCGCGTGCGTCTGTCGGAAGTGACGCTCGCCGAGGACTCGCCGTCGATCGGCGTGGCCATCGCCGATCTGGGCCTGCCGCGCGACTCGACCGTCGTGGCGGTCATCCGCGACGACGGCGTCGTCGTGCCCCGCGGCGACACCGCGCTGGCGGTGGGCGACGAGGTGTTGCTGCTCGTCACCGGTGACAGCGAGCAGCGCGTCCGAGAACGCCTGCTGGTCGGCCGCTGATCTCTCAGCGTCCGACCGAACAACCCGCCTTGCAGATGTGGATCAGTGCGCGAGCACCGCGGGCCACACGCCATCGGCGAGCCCGAGCATGGCATCGTTGGTCGCCAGCAGGTTCGGGGTCGGCGTGCCGAACGGGTAGTAGAACGCACCCCGCTGGGGGGCGGGCGCCGACGAGCCGAACTGGAACGACAGCAGCTCGGTGACCGCCGCCGCGTCGGGCGTCGTGCCCAGCGCGCGGAGTGCGCCCATGACGAGTCCGGTCGAGTCGGGGTCGGACACCGAGAACGACGAACCGTCGTACGACCATCCGCCGTCCGCATCGCGGATCGACGTGAGCCACGTCATCGGATCGACCGGGGCCGTCGAGCCGACCGCGTGCAGGCCGAGGATGGCGAGCGCGGTGCTGTTGGTGTCGGGTCCGGCGAAGGTCGCGGGGTCGAAGGCGCACGGTTGCGACACGTCGGCGCGGTACATCCAGCTGCCGTCAGCGCACTGTTGCGTGCGGAGCCAGGCGACCGCCGGCAGCGCGTCGACCGAACCGGCACCTGCGTCGATCGACGCGGGCTTGGGCGACACCACCGACAGCGCCGCGAGCGACAGACCCTGCACGAAGTCACCGTCGTATGCAGCGAACTGCGCGCCGAAGCGTCCGGCGTCTGGGCCTGTGGTCTGCATCGTCGCCTCGAGGCGGGCGACGAGGTCGAACGCGCCGAACGCGTGCGGGTTCCCGCCGGTCGACTCGACGGCGATGATCAACCGCGCGAGCGAACCGGGGAGGTCGGCACCGCCCGAGTCCTTGACGAAGGCATCGACGTTCGGCGCGAGTGCCGCTACGGCGTTGGCTGCCGTCGAGTCCCCCCATCCGGCGAGCACGAGCGAGGTCGCCGAATAGGCCGAGCCGCCGACGTCGGAGGATCCGGGCACGAAGGCCGATGGGATCAGATGCGTTGACCCGTCGAACTGATGTGCCAACCAGTTCGCGGCCTGCTGGCGTCCCGTGGCCGCGGGCGTGGCGGGCGTCGGTGGCACGCACGCCGCGGCGAGCGTGGTGACGGCGACCAGCAGTGCGGCGGCGAGACCTCTTCGATGGGACTTCATGGAATCTCCTTGTCGATGATTCAGGGGAGCGGGCTGTGGCGCGGTCACCGATGTCATCACGAGACCAGCGATGCGAATGTGGCGGATGTCGCCGGCGCGATCTGTGCGCCGCCGGGCAGGAAGCGCCATCCCTCGACGGTGCCGTCCTGCATCGATCGCGAGGCGGGGCCGACGGCGGCGTAGGTCCACGCCGATCCGCCGGTCCAGTAGCTCCAGTACTGGTAGCCGCTCGGCCCGACGGTGCCGCAGTCGGGGGCGACGGGGGCTCCGTCGATCGCGCAGAGCAGGCCGCTGGCATTGAAGCGCGGCGTGGTCGATCCCAGCCGGGCGGCGCGGGCATAGAGAGCGGTCACGCCGGTCGCACCCTGCGCGACCACGACGCACACCGCGCCGGTCGTGCCGCCGAGCGCGGAGGCGTCGACGACGACCGCGACGCGCACCTCACCGGCGCCCGGGGTGGGGCAGCGGGTGTAGTCGGTCCCGCCGACAGGCGGGGTTGTCGGGGTGCAGGCGCTGAGCGCGGTGGTGGCCAGCATCACGGCTGCGGCTGCGGCTCTACAGAACGTCCTCACGCGGGACTCCTTCGTCGAGTCGCAGGACACGAACGAAGGCATCGCCGAATGGCGTTGCTCCGGACCCGCATTCCCACGACGGTCTCCTCGAGCGACAGTGGCTCGGCGATCCGACTCGTGCGAGGGGCCCCGAGGGGCTTCACACCTACGGTTGCGGGACAGTGCCGGATTCCGACCGGCTTCCCCGAATGCCACTGACGCCATCACTCCACCACACGAACTCGCTGCGGTCAAACGTCGGCTTCGCCGACAGGTCGCTCTCTTGATTGGGCCTGCCGCCTCTCGGCGCAGGCCCGTAGGCTCCGCGCCGTGACGCGACCTCGCCGGGCCTCCTTCCTCTTCAGCGCGCTCATGCTGCTCGTCGGGTGCTCGACGGCGAAGGCGTCGCCGGCGACGACCTCGGTCACCAGCGCGAAGTCTGGGACGAATGCGACGACGACGGCGCCGGCGCCGGTTGCCTGCGCGACCGTGACCACGCCGCTGGTCGCGGGCGAGTCGACCGTGAAATCGGGTGGCAACGAGCGGCACTTCCTCGTCGCGTTGCCGACCGACTTCGACGCTCGCCGGCCGACACGATTGATCGTGAACTACCACGGCTCGGGATCCGACATGCACCAGCAGGCGGCGTACTCCGCGCTGCCGACGAAGGGCTCGGCGCGGGGTTACGTGGTGGTGACCCCCGACGGCACGGGCACCCCCAAGGGGTGGGACATGGGCGGCGAGGAGGACTACACGTTCACCGAAGACCTGCTCGCCGCGGTCGGGCGCGGCATGTGCATTGATCCCGATCGCATCGACGCTGCTGGCATCTCGAACGGATCGGCGTTCTCCGAGCTCGCGGGCTGCCACAAGCCGTACCGCTTCGCGGCGGTGGGCATGGTGGCCGCGACGCTCTCGTCGACGTGTCCGCCCGATGTCCACGTGCCGGCCGTCGCGTTTCACGGCACCGCCGATCCGGTCGTGCCGTTCGTCGGCGGCAAGGTGAACGCCGATGTGAAGGGCATGGCTGCGACCGGTGTGAACGCACCGGGTGCCGAGGGGGCGATCGCGAAACTCGCCCAGCACAACGGATGCGCGCCCGATCCGGTGAACACGTCGATCGGCACTGACGTCACCCGCCGCGTCTGGTCAGGATGCACCGATGGCGCGGATGTCACCTTCTACCGGATCGAGGGCGCGGGCCACACTTGGCCGGGCGGTATCGACATCAGCAAGCTCGGCTTCCGCGGGCTCGGTGGCGTCACCACGACGATCGATGCGACGTCGATCATCCTCGACTTCTTCGACGCGCACCCCAAGCCGCATCGCTGAGCGCGCGACCCGTCAGAGCGCGGTCAGAGCGCGATGTTGACGAACGTGACCTTGACGATGTCGGGCGACCCGTCGAGGCAGGCGATGATGCCGAAGCACTGCAGGAAGCTGACCGTTCCGCTGCCGTCGCACGGTACGTCCACCGTCGTCGGGATCTCGACGGTCGTGTCGTACATGGCGATCTGCACGACGTTGTACGACGAACCGGTCTGCGCGAACACGGTGCTGCTGTGCGTGCCGGTGTTACCGGCGCCGGCCGCGTCGCGCGTGACCGCGAGCGTCTGACCGGCGAGCGGATGTCCGGTGCGGCCGACCCAGATCGGTCCGGCGCACGCGGTCGTGATCGTCGCGCCGACGTGTGCGCCGTTCACCAGACCCGAGAAGCGCTCGTTCGGCCCGATCGGCCCCGGCGTCGGCGGTGGCGTGCAGGCTCCCACCAGGAGCACGAGCACCCCGATCGCCGATGTGGCTGCGGTTCGTCTCCAACTCATGCGACACCTCCCCGAATGGCCAAGTCTGGCACTGATCGACGCGGGATGCGTCGTGTAGAACTCGGGGGTGGCTCGCTATCGCATCGTTCCCGAGGTCTCGCAGGTGTGGATCGAGGGGTCGTCGAGCGTGCACCCGATCCACTCGACGACGACGGGCCTCGAAGGGTGGATCGACCTACGCCTGACCGACGCGGGTCGTCCCGACCTGCGCACCGCGCTGTCGGCCCGCATCGAGTTTCCTGTGTCGCGTCTGCGCTCGTCGAACCCGCTCGAGGATCGCGAACTGCGACGGCGGATCGACGCCCGAAACCATCCGACGATCGAGGGCGCGCTCACCACGATCGTGAAGGCGGATGAGCCGGGCCGCTTCGCGGTGACGGGCGACGTGACGTTCCGCGGCGTCACCCGGCCGCATGCTGATCTGATGGACGTCGAGCTGCTCGACGACGGGTCGCTGCACCTCGGCGGGCGATCGTACTTCGACATCCGTGAGTTCGGGATGGAGCCGCCGCGCATCCTGATGCTGCGAGTCGACCCAGTGGTCGAGGTGATCATCGACGTGATCGCGGCTCCGGAGGAGGTGTGATGGCCCGACGAGACGTCATGACGCGGGCGCTTGCTACGGTCGCCCGATGACCGTCCTCTTCGTGCACGGAGTTCCCGAGACCGCCCTTGTCTGGCGCGAGCTGACGCCCCACCTCGACTGCCCCGGTGCCGTCACGCTGCGACTGCCCGGTTTCGGCTCGCCGCTGCCCGAGGGGTTCGAGCCCACCATGCATCGCTACGCCGAGTGGCTCGCAGCTGAGATCGCGGCACACGACGAGGTTGATCTGGTGAGCCACGACTGGGGAGCGCTGCTGAGTCTGCGCGTGCTCGCCGACCAGCCGGCGAACGTCAGGTCGTGGGTGACCGACGTTGGCGATCTGGGCGCCGACTTCCGCTGGCACGACGTCGCGTTGATGTGGATCCGTGAGGGTGAGGGCGAGGAGTTCATGGCGGGCATGGTCGCCGCGTCGGTCGACGACCGCGCCGCGTTGCTGGCATCGATCGGCGTGCCCGAGGCCGGTGCGAGGGTGATGGCGGCGGGGTTCGACGAGACGATGGCGGCCGCGATCCTCCCGCTGTACCGATCGTCGGTCGACATCGGCAACGAGTGGGGTCCGGGCATCGACTCGATCCGCGCACAGGGGCTGGTCATCGAGTCGATGAAGGATCCGTACCGTTCGGCGGAGCGGGCGCGACGACTGGCGGAGCGCACCGGCAGTGAGATCGCGCCGCTGCCCGATGCGGGGCACTGGTGGATGCTCGATTCACCGGCGCGCGCGGCGGCGATCATCGCCGCGTTCTGGGCCGGCCTGTAACGGTTGGCCGAGGCGGCGGGTTCTCGAGGTCGCGCGTGACTCAGGTAACGAGCGTGCGGCAGGCCATCGTCGTGTTCGACCCTGCGCCGATGTTGATGCCGAACACGCAGACGTAGTGTGATCCCGCAGCGAGGGGACCCGACGTCCAGGTGAAGCCGTGGTTCGCGCCGTAGCCGGGCACCGCCGCCGCGACATCGGGACGTGATCCGCTCGCCGGTCCGAGGTTCGTCCCGACGCCGTCGACGTAGACGTGCACCGCTGTCGCCGACGCCGTGTCGGGGTCAATGACCCATCCCGCGACACTGACAGCGTGGCTCGCCGCTGCCGTGATCGCATCGACCGCGCCGAACGGATTCCCACCGGGCACGCTGACCACCTGGCAGCGCAGCAGCGTGTTCGATCCGACGCCCTGATTGATCGCGAACACGCAGACCGAGTGCGCGCCGGGTGACAGACCCGAAGTCGACCAGTCGAAGCCGCGCACCGCCGAGTAGCCCGGCGCGAATCCGTTGAGCGTGTCGGGTCGCAGCACCGTCGTCGTGCCGAGGTTCGTGCCGACGCCGTCGACGTAGACGTGCGTCTGGAGCGGGGCCGCAACGTCGGGATCGAGGCTCCAGCCCGAGAGGTGGAGCGCCCCGTCGGGCCCGGTGGTGATCGAGTCGACGATGCCGACCGGTGAGCCCGTCGGCGGCGTCACCGTGCGGCAATCGAGCAGTGTGTTCGAGCCGGCCCCGAGATTGATGCCGAACACGCAGACCGAATGCGGGCCGGGGGAGAGGCCCGAGGCCACCCAGTTGAAGCCGTGCGTCGCGCCGTAGCCGGGGAACACGGCGGCGACGTCGGGACGATCGCCGGTCGTGTTGCCGAGGTTGGTGCCGACGCCGTCGACGTAGACGTGCACCGCGGTCGGCGACGCGGTGTCGGGGTCGATCGTCCATCCCGCGACCGCCAGCGTGCCGCCCGGGCCTTCGCCCGAGAGTTCGACGCGGCCGAACGGACTGCCGCTCGGCACGCTCACCGTCGAGCATCGCAGCAGCGTGTTCGCGCCGTACGACTGGTTGATCGCGAACACGCAGACCGAGTGAGGTCCGGGCGTGTAGCCGTTCGAGCTCCACGAGAACCCGTGTGTCGATCCGAACTGGCCGAAGAGTGCCGCGACGTCGGTTCGGTCGCTGGTGGTCGGGCCGATGTTGGTGCCGACGCCGTCGATGTAGATGTGTGTGTCGATCGGGCCCACGATGTCGGGATCGATCGACCAGCCCGCGACACGAATGGTGTTGTCGGGCCCGCCGGCCGCGACGTCGACGTTGCCGAACGGGCTGCCGCCGTTGGTGCCCGATGATCCGGCGAGTGCGTTCAGGTTGTCGGTACCGCAGCATGAGACGTCGAGGTCGACGGCGCTCGAGATGCCGGGGACGGTGCCTGTGTTCGACTGCTGCCAGAACGTCCAGGTCGGGAAGCCGGTCGGCAATTGGCCGGGGCTCGTGCCGCTCACGTAGCGGGCGAACCAGAGCCGGTAGCCCGCGAAGTCTGACGAGCCGCCCGTCGCGGAATTCCAGAAGCTGAGCCCGGTGTAGATGATCGGACGTCGGCCGCTGAGGTGTTCCACCTCGTTCAACCAGTCGTGGAGCCACTCGACGAGCTGTGCCGGGTTGAGTCCGTTCGAGTGCTCGATGTCGAGAACAGGCGGCAGGTCGTGCGCGCCCTGCATCGAACCGGTGACCGAAACGAAGTAACGCGCCTGCAGCAGCGCGCTGTCGGAGACCGGAAGCGCGGGTTGCGCGGCTTGGTACGCGCCGCGCAACAGTCCGACCGATCCCGCAGCTGCCCAGTCGGACGCGAAGTACGCGTTGGTCGTGTTGCCGGCGCCGCCGGTCGGGCCTCCGGTCGCTTTGATGAACACGAACGAGCGACCCGAGTCTTTGACCTGTTGCCAGTTGATCGCCGCGCCGTAGGGGTGCTGCCAGTTCGACACGTCGATGCCGTTGTCGGCGGCGGCCGGTGAAATCGAGGCGAGCAGCAGCGCCCCCACCATCCCCACGATCCTCGCCAGCCGCATTGCCATGGCGAACGATCGTAGTGGTGGGGGCGTGCCGACCGTCCTTCGGCTTCGCCGAGATCGGGCTGTCTCGATTGAGCGTGCCGCCTCTCGGCGCACGCTCTCCCTACATCTCGAGTGCTTCGTAGACCTCGACGGTGCCGCCGGACGACAGGACCGGGCAGCCCTTGGCCAACGACGCCGCGGCGTCGAGGGTCTCGGCGCTCACGATCGAGTAGCCGGTGAGTCCGGCCGGGCCACCCGCCGAGACACTGCCGTCGGAGCCGACCGACGACGATGCGCCGAACGGGTTGCCGCCGTCGAGCATCGCCTCGCCGAGCTCGCCGAACCAGCCCATCCACTGCGCCATGACGGCCTGCTGCTCGGCCTCGGTCGCCGCCATGCCGCCACCCTTGTACACGAGTACGAATTTGCTCATCGCCTGCTCCTTGTCGATCAGCGGAACGGAGATCCGACCCGCATCGGGCGCCACTCGCCCTCTCGTTCAATACGACGAACGAGCGGTCAGTGAATCGACAGGTCGCGAGTCAGGAATCGCGCGTCAGGAGTCAGGAGCGGCCAAGAGGCCCGCGTGTTTCGCCGACATGTGCCCGGCCGCCGACAGCCAGCGCACTGTGTCTCTGAGTGATTCCTCGGCGGGTCGCTCGGTGACCCCGAGGGCGGCGAGCGTGGCCGAGTCGTCGGTGGGGACCATCGTCGACATGAAGTCCGCGGCGTCGCGGGTCAGGGGATAGGCGATCGGGCGAACGCGCCGCAGCAGGTCGAGGAACGACCCGAGACCGACGAGAGCCGGCTTGGGAAGCGGCACGCGCATCGCGCGCACGCCGGTCAGTTCGTCGAGCAGCGCGCCGAGTTCGGCCCAGGTGAAGAAGCGGCCACCGAGCACGAGGCGGCGGGGCGCGGCGGCACCGACCGTGACCGTCGCGGCGAGCGCGTCGGCGAGGTCGCGTACGTCGATGAGGCAGACGCCGCCGGTCGTCTTCGGCCATCCCTGAGTTCGGGCGCCGACGATGCCCTCGAGGGTGGCGTCGAGATGTGGTTGGTCGGGTCCGATGACGCCGCCGGGGTAGACGATCGTGATCGGCTCGCCACGATCCTGGCGGGCGCGCAGCTCGAGCTCGGTGAGCAGCTTCGACCGTCCGTAGTGGGAACGGGGACGACCCAGGGGCGCGTCGGCGCGGATCACATCGAGGACCGGGGGAACGAAGACCGCGACGCTCGACACGTGCACCACGGGATCGTGACCAGCGGCGAGCGCGGCGTCGATCACGGTGCGAGCGCCGATCGTGTTCTGGTCGAGCACCGAGATGTGTCCACCGCCGGTCACGCCGATGGCGGCGGCCGCGTGGATCGTCGCGTCGCATCCATCGACGGCGCGCGCCACGACCTCGGCGTCGAGCATGTCGCCTTCGACGAGTTCGACATCTGTCGCGTGCACGCCGCGCCGCTCGAGCACGGCGACGGCCTTGTCGAGCGAGCGCACGAGCAGGCGCACGGTGTGGCCTCGCCCGAGGAGCGCCGGGACGGTGTACGACCCGACGAATCCGCTTCCGCCGGTCAGCAGAACGCGCACGAACTCAGGCGTGCGAGTGGCTGTCGGGGACGCCGAGACGCGCGTTCGTGTCTCGTTCGAAGTCGAACTGGATGAAGACCGGGGGTTCGTCGCCGGGGATGAAGGCGTCGTGTCCCGGTTCGACGACAACAGCCTGCGGGGCGCGGAATTCGACGACGCATCCGTCGGGGTACTCGATCTCGAGACGTCCTCGCGCGAGGAACCCCACGTGCGCGTGTTGGCAGAGTTCGGTGCCGAGGAGTGGCTGCATGTCGGTGGACCAGCGGAGACCCGGCGGATCGACGATCCGCTTCATCCGTGCGGCGCCGATCGTCATGATGTCGACGGTTGTGCCGCCGAAATCCTGATGCTCGGCACCTTCGATGGGGTCCAGTAGCGCGTGGTCACACCGGCACGCTAGCCACCAGGTTCCGTCCTGTCCCGAGATCGAGGGGCGCGAGTCGCCACCCATTTCGACCTGCTCGTTTGACGTCGTACAAGGCGTCGTCGGCCCGGCGCAGCACGCTCTCGGGCGTGTCGCCCGGATCGGAGAGCGTGACTCCGACGCTGGCCGAGATGCTCACGGCACCGTGGCTCAGGGCGAAGGGTTGCACCAACGTCGCGACGATCTGCGAGGCGAGGCGCTGCGCGTCCGACTCGAGGAGTTCGTCCACGACGACGACGAATTCGTCGCCACCGAGACGGGCCACGGTCGCGTCTCCAGCGGCGACCTCGCGCAGCCGGTCGCCGACGTGTTGCAGCAGTTCGTCACCGACGCCGTGCCCGAAGGTGTCATTGATCGGCTTGAAACGGTCGAGGTCGACGTAGAGCACCGCGGCGCTCCGGCCGGATCGCTCGGCCGCGCGCAACGTGTCGGTGAGTCGCGTCATCAGCGACGCGCGGTTGAAGAGTCCGGTGAGCGGATCGTGGCGCGCCTGATAGGTCAGGGCCTCGCGCGCCGCCTGCACCTCGCGGACGGCATGGAGGAATCGGGCGAGCACGAGACTGCCGACGCAGAGCGTGACGACGAGGTACGCCCACGAGGGAACGCCGCCCGACTGCTCGTC
>JAYTFP010000178.1:0-4263 GCA_043734285.1 Acidimicrobiaceae bacterium | reverse complement strand
AGCCGCGAGCCGAACTTGCGGATGGTCTCGTCGGGCGCGACGCGTTCGCCGTACACGAGTCGATTGGCGACTGCTTCGAGCCTCGCCCGCGCTACCGGGTACGCGAGCGCGGCCACCCCGGCACCCGCCATCGAGACGAGCAACAGGTTGCGCTCGTCGTGTGAGAGCGAGTGGCCGCGGCTGATGACGACGACCACATAGACGACGAGCACCATCGACGTGAGGCCGGTGAACGACACCGCGTAGGCCAACGCCCGGTCGACGCGCGCCAAGAGGCGACGCGTCGATGCGGCGCCCAGGCCGAGGGCGACCACGGCGAACATGGCGAACAGCGGCGTGGCCATGGGCTTGGGCCAATCGGCGATCACGCGCAATGCGACGACCACTATGCTCAACTCGACCGCCACGACGATCGAAAGCCCCAGCCACTGCATGCCTCGCTGATCGAGGGCGCTGGCGCGTTGATAGCGGCCGTTCGAGTACCAAAGGCCGTAGCCCCCGGCGATGGCAGAGACGACGATGAGTGCCACCCAGTGCACGTCGGGCCGATCGACGAAGGCGAGCGCGCCGGTGCCCGTACCAACCAAAGACGCCACGACCACGAGCAACTTCACGAACCGGCCACGCCCGAAACCGTCGGGCAGCGCGAGCAGCAGATGGAACACGGAGGCACCCGCCAGACCGATGCCGATGCCGACGGCGAGATGTGCGGCATCGGCGGTGCTCGCGCTCGACGACGGATCGCGGGCGACCACATCCGCGAGGGCAGCGACGGCACCCGCGGTCGCACCGGCGAGCGTGATTGCTCCGGCAACTACGCGGGTGCGAAAGAGCATCGCGGCGGCGAGAAGCCAGCACGCGACGACGACGACGCGGACGATGTCGCGCGCGTCGATGTCGACGCCGGCGACCACGAACGTCGCGACGATCGCGGCCAGTGCAGGAAGAAACAGCGGGGCGCGGCGAACCAGCACTACTCGGACCTCGATCTTTGGGTGACGTTCGAACCGGTCGACATCGTCGCGACGATGATCGTGCTCAGCAACGCGCAGCCGAGCGTCACGAGCACCACGCCACCGGTCGCGAGCACCGGCACGCGGAACGCATCGAGCACGGGCAGGTTGCGCGTCGAGAGCCACCACACGACACGCCCGGCGATGATGCCCGCGGGAATGCCGACCACCAGTGCCACCGCCGCGAGGATGATGCCCTGCCAACCGAACGCGCTCGACAGCTGCGTACGGTTCATGCCCATGGCGCGAAGCGCCGGATGATCAACGCGGCGCCGGCGAGCACTTGTGATCATCGCGTGCACGATCGTCGCCGCGCCGAGCAACGCGAGAAAGAGCGCGAGCAGGTCATCGACGGATCCGGCCTCGCTCAGGTAGCCAACATCGGGCGGCGGGGCCGGCAACCCGATGTGCGCGTCGTCGCCCACAACGGCGCGTACGTCGTCGACGCTCTTGCCGGGCGCGAGGTCGACCAGGACGTAGGAGTTGTAGGGCGCCAACCCCATGCTCGCGGCGCCCGCGGGTGACACCGAGCCCATGTAGCCGAAACTCCCGTTGCCGACGTTGGGGTAGACGGCCTGGCCGACGACCGACATGGTCTGCGTGCGGGAACCCTGCACATCGATCGTCTGGCCGATGCCGGCGTGAAACTGTGCCATCACCGGTTCGGCCAGTGCGATCTCGTCGGAACCGGTGGGTTCGCGGCCGGCCTGCATGGTCGGATGAATCGAACCGCGGACCGGTTTCATCACCCACAGATCGACGTCGACACCCTGGATCGTCACCGTGGCCAGATCGACCCGCTCGACCCGCTCGACCGCGTTCGATGCCGCCAGTTGTGCGGCCAGCCCGTCGGTGACCGGGAACTGTTCGGCGAAGGTGACAAAGCTCTTGTCGACGGTGATGTCGAAGTTCCAGCCGTACGTGCGTGGCGTAGAGCGAAGATGATCGAGGCTCGCAGACCAGACCGGAACGGCCACGACCCCGGTGATCGCGACCGCAGTCGTCAAGATCGCATTGCGGGCCGCGTGGCTGGTTTTGGCGTCGGGCCCACCGAATGCCGCGCGGGCGCCGAGCAAGCGTGCCGCGCTGCGCTGCAACAGCGATGGTGAATAGTGCGGGGCGCTCGCGATCGCCGCGGCCCCGGGCTGACCGACGCGCCGACCGGCGAGCAACAGCGTCGCCGCGAACACCACCACCAAACCGCCGGCCAGAGCGATCAGCGCCTGCACGTCGACCCACGTTCCTGATGCCGGATCGATGCGTTTGCCCAAACCCGACGGCACGAGTGCCGACAAAGGGAACGCGGCCGCGACCGCGACCGCGAGCCCGGCGATCACTGCGAGCGCGAGCGGTGAAACGACGGACATGGTCCGCTGTGCCGTGCTGCTGCCGAGCGCCCGCAGGGCGGCGGCGTCACCTTCGTGGTGGCGGAGCGAGCGCACGAGTATCTGACCCAGCGCGACGGTGGTCGCGAACGCCGCGGCGGCAGTGAGCGCCCAGTAGGCGCGGGCTTCGGTCGCGAGCGCACGCCGGACTTCGGAGTTCAAATCGGCCCCGTTGACGAAACCGGAATCCGGAAATCGCGACGAGAGATCCGCGATGATCGCGTCGACGTCGACGCCCGGGGCGGTGTCCGCGACGATGGCCGGTCGGAACGCGTCTCCGGCGAACGTCATGAGCGCCTCACGAAACCCCTGCCCCAGCGCGACCGAGAAGTACGAACTGGGCTCGCCGCGGTTGGCCAGGTCGAACGGGCTCTGGACGATGCCCACGACGGTGGCGACCCGTTCGAGCCCGGGCAACTGGGACAGCAAGGTCGTGCTCTCGCCGACGCGAAGGCCGGTGAGCCGCTGCATCGGTTGGTTGATGGTGAACTCGTCGACCCGCCGCGGGTCGGCCAGCCGGCCCTCGATGACCAAGGGCTCGATGAAGTCGGGAAGCAGCGCCGCGAAGCCGCCGACCTGTTCATCTGCGACCTCCTTCGGACGGATTGGAAACCAGGTGAAGGCCGACGTCGCCACCACCCCGGGCTCGGCCGCCAGCGCCGCTGCCACCTCGTCGAGCATGCTGGGTGGCGTATTCGCCATCACACCCGGCGACCGCGTCGTGTGCGCGAAGCGCGTCACTGCGGTCTCGGATCGGCGGGCCCCTGTCAAGGCGGTGAACACGAACGCGCACGAGGCCGCGGTGAGCAGCGCGATCGCGAGCAACGACAGCCAGTGACGACGAACGTCGCGCCGCCCGAACACGACGATCGGCCCGACGTTCACTATTCCGCCCTCAGCACGTCGAACGAGCGTGCTCGGCCGAAGCGATCGCCGATGAACGCGCCGAGGGTCACTGCGACCAGGATGCCGAGCGCGAGCGCGACCACGATCGTCGCCCAGGGCACGACGGTCACGACGCGTACTCCGAGGCTCTCGCTCTGGATGCGCCAGAGCTGCACGCCGCCGATGTAGCCGACAATCGTCGCGATCAACGCCCCCACCGCGATCACGCCGCCGACGAACGCGACCAATGAACCGCGGACGGCTCGACGCGTCATGCCCATCGCCCGACCGACGGCGATGTTGGCCCGGCCGCGGCGGATCGAGCTCACGAACGACAACGACGCGCCGGCCAGACCCAAGAAGGCCAACAGCGCGATCAGCGAGACGATCACCCCGCGCATGGCGGCGAGGTTGCTGATGGCGGCCGGATGTTCGACCCCGAACACGTCTTTGACATCGGCGCCGATGGCCGCGACCGTCTCGTCGCGGCCGACGCCGGGTAACTGACGCACCGCAGTGGTGTTCGACGCCTGATCGACCCGCAATCCGGCGTAGGCGCCGGCGGTGACCACCGCGCCGTTCGAGAGCGAGCCGCGCCCGTCGAGCGGCGGCGCGATCGCCTCACCGACCACCCGTATGTCGGTCGGATTCCCGTCGACGTCGAGCACCGACACCGTCGAACCGAGCCGCAGCGCGCCGTCGAAGAACCGGCTGCTCAGCGCGATCTCGTCGGCGCCCACGGGGAGGCGCCCTTGCAACAACTCGGGTGTGATGCGACCCACGATCGGATCGAACGCCACCGTGTGTACGGGTGAACCGTTGATGAAGGTGAACCCGTAGTGCAACGTGACCGCGGCATCGACGATCGGCTTCGCGAGCACTCGTGCGCCGAAGTCGTCGGGCACCGTAGCGGTGAAATCGGCGTCGAGGCCCCAACGGGCTCGATCACCGTTGAGGTCGTCGAGGCTGCGCACGTAGAT